>JALZAP010000196.1 GCA_030948245.1 Candidatus Dormiibacterota bacterium
AGAAGCGAACGAAGGCAGTTCGATAAAATCAGGCCCGGCGGCGCACCGAACCAGCCCAATCGAAGGGGGAGACACCCAACCTGCTTTCCGACTACGGCCCTCTGCTGATCTTCTTCGTCATCAGCACCCTCGTGGTCATCTCGCTGGTGAGCGCGTCCTTCGTGATCGGGCCTTCTCGACCAAACCGCCGCAAGCTCCAGGCCTACGAGTCGGGCATCGTGCCCACCGCCCGGGCCCGTCACCGGATGTCGGTCAAGTTCTACCTCACCGCGATGCTCTTCATCATCTTCGACATCGAGACGGTCTTCTTCTATCCCTGGGCGGTAATCCTCCGCCAGCTCCGCTGGTACGGCCTGATCGAGATGTTCGTCTTCATGCTCATCCTCCTCGTCGCGCTCGCCCACATCTGGCGCAAGGGAGGCCTGGAGTGGGAATAAGCCCATGGGCCTAGAGGACCTCGCCGAAGCCCTCGGGGACAACATAGTCACGACCACGATCGGCAAGGTCGTCGGCTGGGGCCGGGGCAACTCGGTCTGGCCGGCGCAGTTCGGGCTGGCCTGCTGCGCGATCGAGATGATGCACATCGCCGGCTCCCGCAACGACATCGCGCGGTTCGGTTCCGAAGCCTTCCGGGCCAGCCCCCGGCAGTCCGACCTGATGATCGTCTCGGGCAGGGTCAGCCAGAAGATGGCGCCCGTCCTCCGCCAGGTCTATGACCAGATGCCAGACCCGAAGTGGGTCATCTCGATGGGCGCCTGCGCCTCCACCGGCGGCGTCTTCAACAACTACGCCCTCCTCCAGGGCGTCGACAAGATCGTCCCCGTCGACGTCTACGTGCCGGGCTGCCCGCCCAGGCCCGAGGACCTGATCAACGCCATCACGATCCTCCAGGAGAAGATCAAGGCGCAGGGGATCACCCCGAAGCTGTGAGCCCGGCGAAGAAGGCTTCAAAGGGCGATCTCAGGAAGATCGCGGTCGACTCCGGCGTCATTGCCGGCGACGACTGGGTGACCGTTCCCGCGGAGCGAATCCGGGAGGCCCTCGAGGCCGCCAAGGCGGACGGCTACCGGTTCTTCTCCTTCATAACCTGCGTCGACCACCTCGCCCGCGACGACGGCCGGCCGCCCTTCACGGGGTCCTGGGAGGGTGCCCCTCCCCGCTTCGAGCTGATCTACGAGCTGCGCGACATGGAGCGGGCGCGCCTGATCCGGATCCGCACCTTCCTGGCGGCCGAAAACCCGAACATCGCCTCCGTCCACGACCTCTTCGGACCGGCCAACTGGGACGAGCGGGAGACCTGGGACCTCTTCGGGATCAAGTTCGACGGCCACCCCGACCTGGTCCGGATCCTCCTCCCCGACGACTGGGAGGGCCATCCGCTGCGGCGCGACTACCCGGTCGGCGGCGACCCGGTCGAGTTCTCCCAGGAGCACGAGGAGTGGCAGACCACACCGGTGAAGGCGTGAGCACCGAAACGCCGACCCCGAGTGGCATCACGATCCAGCGGGAGGCCGGTGGCCCCGGCAGCGAGCAGATCCTGACGATCAACTTCGGGCCCCACCACCCGTCGACCCACGGGGTGCTGCGGCTGGTCGTCGACGTCGACGGCGAGATCATCCGAAAGATCCGTCCCGTGATCGGCTACCTCCACACCGGGATCGAGAAGACGGCCGAGTCGCTCCGCTACCAGCAGGCGGTCACCGTCACCGACCGCCACGACTACCTCTCACCCCTCTTCAACAACCTGAGCTACGCGATGGCGGTCGAGAAGCTGATGGGCGTCGAGGTCCCGCCCCGGGCACAGGCGCTGCGGGTGATCATGTGCGAGCTCTGCCGGATCTCCTCCCACATGATCTGGCTGGGCACCAGCGGCCTGGAGATGGGCGCCATCTCGATGCTCTGGTACTGCCTCCGCGAGCGAGACAAGGTCCTCGACCTCAACGAGGAGATCTCCGGCTTCCGGATGCACACCTCCTACATCCGGCCCGGGGGGGTCTTCAGCGACGCCACGCCGCGCTTCCTGGAGATGTGCAGCAAGTTCACCGACGAGTTCCCGGCCAGCGTCGACGAGTACGAGAGCCTGCTCACCGGGAACCCGATCTTCAAGGTCCGGACCCAGGGCATCGGCTACCTCTCCCGGGAGGACGCGCTCCGCCTCGGCCAGACGGGACCGATGCTGCGGGGCTCCGGCGTCAACTGGGACCTGAGAAAGCACGCGCCCTACTCCGGCTACGAGAGCTACGACTTCGAAGCGGCGGTCGAGACGGCTGGCGACTGCTTCGCCCGCTACCAGGTCCGGATCAAGGAGATGCGCGAGTCGGTGAAGATCATCCGGCAGGCGCTCGACACGCTCCCCGACGGCCCGGTCAACATCGACGACCGGAAGATGCTGCCGCCGCCCCGAGAGGAGCTCGACACCTCGATGGAGGCGCTCATCCACCACTTCAAGCTCTTCACCGAGGGCTATTCGCCACCAGTCGGCGATTCCTATGCGGCGACCGAGTCGGGCCACGGTGAGAACGGTTGCTACGTCGTCTCCGACGGCACCCACAAGCCGCGGCGGGTGAAGTTCCGTAGTGCCAGCTTCGTCAACCTCCAGTCGACTGAGCGCATGGCGCTCGGCGGCATGGTCGCCGACATGATCGCGATCATCGGAACCATCGACGCGGTGATGGGGGACGTCGACCGATGAGCCTGGATCGGCGCGAACTCCCGACGACCGGTCGCGACACCGGCCCGGCCAACCCCTACCGGGAGCCGAGCGATCGCCCCGGCGCGGGCCTCGACGAGCACACCCTGAACGAGATCCGGGAGCTGCCCAAGCGGTTCCTGCCCGGGTCGCGGTCGGCGGTGATGCCGGCCCTCGACATGGTCCAGGAGGAGCTCGGCTACCTGTCGCCGGCGGCCATGTCCCAGGTCGCCGAGGCGCTCCAGCTCGACCCCGGCTACATCGAGGGGGTCGCCACCTTCTACACGCTGTTCCACCTCCAGCCGGTCGGCAAGCACCACTTCTACGTGTGCAACAACCTGAGCTGCCAGCTCGGTGGCGCGGAGGAGATCCTCGAGCACCTGAAGCACGCCATCGGCGTCCGCGAGTACGGCGAGGTCACCGGAGATGGCTTCTTCAGCTGCGAACCGGTGGAGTGCCTGGGCGCCTGCGAGTACGCGCCGGTGATGCGCCACGGGCACCGACTCCACTACGACCTGACGCCGCTCAAGATCGACGAACTGCTGGCGGGGCTGCGGCCCAACTCCTTCCTCGACCGCCGCGAGAGCGTCGAGCGGCCGCGGACGGCGCGCAAGGAGCCAAGGAAGTCCAATGCCTGAGATACGAGGCAGCCAGGGCCCGGGGCCCGACCACATCCTCACCCGCTGGATCGGCATCGACTACCTCAGCGACATCAAGGTCTACGAGGAGCAGGGCGGCTACCAGGCCTGGAAGAAGGCGCTCACCGAGTTGGAGCCCGCCGACATCGCCAACGAGGTGAAGGTCTCCGGCCTCCGCGGCCGCGGCGGGGCCGGGTTCCCGACCGGTACCAAGTGGGGCTTCATGCCCCCGCCCGACGGCGGCCCACGCTTCGTCGTCGTCAACGCCGACGAGTCCGAGCCGGGCACCGCCAAGGACCGCTACCTGATGGAAAACAACCCGCACCAGCTGATCGAGGGGATCCTCATCGCGTGCCGGGCGATCTCCGCCCAGCAGGCCTGGATCTACATCCGGGGCGAGTACGACCTCCAGCATGGCATCGTCCAGAACGCGATCAACCAGGCCCGCCGGGCGGGCTACATCGGTCCCCAGCCATTCGGCGTCGACTTCCCTGTCGACATCCAGATGTTCCGCGGCCACGGCGCCTACATCTGCGGCGAGGAGACGGCGCTGCTCGAGTCGCTTGAGGGCAAGCGCGCCCAACCGCGCTCGCGACCCCCCTTCCCCGCCGTCAAGGGCGCCTGGGGACGGCCGACGCTGCTCAACAACGTGGAGACGCTCAGCACCGTGCCCTGGATCATCGAGAACGGCGGCGCCGAGTACGCCAAGCTCGGGACCGAGAAGTCGCACGGCACCCGGCTGTTCACCGTCAGCGGCGACGTCCAGCGGCCGGGCAACTACGAGATGGAGCTGGGCAAGCCCTTCAGCGACCTGATACTCGGCCTTGCCGGCGGGCCCAGGAAGGGCCGCCAGATCAAGGTCTGGTGGCCGGGCGGCTCCTCCGCGCCGGTGCTGACCGGCGACATGCTCGACACCGGGACCGACCTCGAGGCCCTCGCCGCAGCCGGTTCGATGGGCGGCTCGGGCGGGGTGATGGTCGCCGACGACACCCGCTGCGTCGTGAAGATGGCCCACCGCCTGATGCAGTTCTACGCCCACGAGTCGTGCGGCAAGTGCACGCCCTGCCGGGTGGGTGGCAACTGGGCGGTCCGGACCTACGAGCGGGTGC
>JALZAP010000197.1 GCA_030948245.1 Candidatus Dormiibacterota bacterium
CCTGCCCGGCCGACCGGCTGCTGCTCGAAACCGACTCGCCCTACGGCCAGCCGGCGGCCCGGAAGCGCGAGCCCCAGAACCGGCCGGCCTTCCTCGCCGACACCGCAGAGGTCGTCGCCGAGGTCCGCGGCATCTCAGTTGATGAGCTCGCCCACACCGAACTTAACAACGCCATCGCCCTTTTCGGCAGGATTCGGTGATACCGTCGCGTCCGGGTTTTGGGGGTATCAATGGGGCGCTTGCGCCTCAAAGGTCTATTTGCCTTTGGGTCGGTCGCGCTGGCAATCGGCTATGTCGTTCCGACGGTCGGCGTCGCGGCGGGCCCGGTGGGTTCAGCTGGAGTGACGCAGTCCGCGTCGCCTGACGCCCCCGCGACGGCGGGTTCCCCGCGCCGCCTCCGCTACGGCGGCGACGAGCGCGCCTACGCGGGCCGGCAGGTGACCTTCGCCAGCCAGCTCCGCATCGACACCGAGGCGATCCCCTTCGCGACCCGCCAGGTCAGCGACCCGAGCCTCGCCACCGGCACGACCGTTGTTGACGCGCCGGGGACGGCCGGGGCCCACAGCCTGGTCATCGAGCTCCAGCTGGTCGACGGCGTGGTGGTGGACACGACGCAGCTCAGCGAGAGCACGCTCCAGCCCGCTGAGCGCGTGGTGCGGATCGGCAGCAAGTCCGCGCCCGCCCCGGTCGCGGCGCCGGCGCCACTGCCCGCTGATCCGACCGTCAACTACCGGCAGAAGATCGACGGCAGCGCGACCTCCTACTGCCTGACCGGCCGCACCGCCACCGGCACCCAGGCAGGCCCCGGCTCGATCGCCGTCGACCCGAGCGTGATCCCACTCGGCAGCCACCTCTACGTGCCCGGCTACGGATACGGCTACGCAGTCGACACCGGCGGCGCCATCAAGGGCACCCTGATCGACGTCTGGCTGACCTGCGACGCCGCCATCAGGTGGGGGCGGCGGCCCGTCACCATCTACGTTCTCGCAAATTAGCCTCCTCGACCCGGCCGACCTCGGAACCCTCGAGGGCCTCTTCGCCCGCCACCGGTTCCGGCCCTCCCACCGGCTCGGCCAGAACTTCCTGGTCGACCCCCAGCTCCGCGACCGGGTCGCTGACGAGGCCGTCGCCGGAGGGACCGGCGTGGTGCTCGAGGTCGGCGCCGGACCCGGCAGCCTCACGGTGGCCCTCGCGGAGCGAGCCGAGAAGGTGATCGCGGTCGAGATCGACCGGCGCCTGGTCGGCGTGTTGCGGGAGGTGATCGGAGACGATCCGCGGGTGGAGGTCATGGAGGGCGACATGCTCAAGCTGTCCCTGCCGGCGGTCTCGGTCGTCGCCGGCAACATTCCCTACTACCTGACCGGGGCCTTGCTGCCCCGCCTGCTCGAGCGGCCAGACCCGCCCCGCCGCGTTTCGCTGGGCGTCCAGAGGGAGGTCGCCGAGCGCTGGGCCCAGGCCGGCGACTGGAGCCTCGCGACCCTGGCGGTCCAGGTCTTCGCCGTTCCCGAGCTGCGCTTCACGCTCCCGAGGGACGCCTTCTGGCCGGTGCCCGGTGTGGACTCCGCCCTGGTGGCGCTCGCCGTGCGCGAGCAACCGGCGGTGACGGTTCCCGACCTGACCGCGTTCTTCGCATTCGCCGAACGGATCTTCCAGTTCCGCCGCAAGCAGCTCGGCGGGACGCTTGCCCGGCTCGCGGGTCCGCGAGCCGGCGAGATGCTGCGCACGGCCGGGGTCGATCCCGAGCGCCGGCCCCAGACGCTATCGCTCCCGGAGTGGGAGGCGCTCTATCGGGCCTTCGAGGCGCGCGGGTAAGCTTGCAGCCGGGTATGGAGTCCCTCGGCCTCGACCTCGAAGGCGGAGAAGGGTTCCGATACGTACTCGCGCGGACCGACTTCCGGCTCGTCTGGTTCGCCCAGATCGCCTCTCAGGCGGCCGACAAGTTCGTCATGTTCTCGCTGATAATCCTCGCCTACAACCTGGGCGGGGCGAACACCGCGGTCGCCGTGACCCTGCTCTCCTACACCCTGCCGGCCCTCTTTCTGCCGCCCTTCGCGGGTGTTTACGCCGACCGCCACAACCGCCAGCGGACGATGGTCTGGGCCAACATCGGGCGGGCGGCGATCGTCACCCTGATCCCACTCTCCCAGCTGATCCCCTTCCTGCGCGGCGACATCTACCACCTGCTCGTGATCACCTTCGCCTTCAGCGCCATGGGCCAGTTCTTCAGCCCCGCGGAGGCGGCGGCGATCCCCACCCTGCTTCCCCGCAAGGCGCTCCTGACCGCCAACTCGATGGTCCTCCTCTCGATGGTGCTGAGCCTGCTGCTGGGCGGGGCGCTGGCGCCCGTCTTCTCGCGGATCGACGTTTACCTGCCCTACTGGATGGCGTGCGGCGGGTTTGCGATCGCCGGCGGCCTGATCGCCCTGGCGACGATCCCCTCCAACAAGCCGCGGCTCGACCACAGCACCCGCGGCAACGCCCAGCAGCTGATCCTCGAGGTTCGCGAGGCCATCGACTTTCTGCGCGGCTCGACGATGCTGATGATCGCCTTCGCCCAGCTGACCCTGACCGTGCTCGTCCTTTTCATGATGTTCACGCTGGCTCCGGCATACGTGAAGACGGTCATCGGGATCCAGCCCCAGGACAGCTACGTAATCCTCGTGCCGGCGACCCTCGGCGCTGTGACGAGCGCCTTCGTCGTCGGCCAGTTCGGCCGCTCGATGTCACGCTCCCGCCTCCTCGTCATCAGCCTGCTGGCGACCGGCTTCACGCTGTTGCTGCTCGCCAGCGTGCCCTTCGGCCTCCGTCACTTCAGCTTCCTCGCCGGGCTGACGGGCTACTTCGCGGCGCTCTTCGGGCTCCTCCTCGGGCTCGAGTTCGGCGCGCTGCTGATCCCTTCTCTGACGGTTCTCCAGGAGCAGACCACGGACGAGGTCCGGGGGCGGATCTTCTCGCTCTTCTTCCTCGCCTACAACGGCGCGACCGCGCTGCCGATCCTGGCCGCCGCCGCGCTCGCCGACGCTTTCGGCACGGCCGAGGTGATCGGAGGCCTGGGCGTGATCCTCCTCCTGGCGGCGGGCGCGGCGGCTAAGGCCGGCTCGCGCGTCTACGGAGCACGAGAAACGTGACCACCCCGACGACCAGGACCGCCAATCCGCCGTAGCCCATCGTCTTCATCACGGTCGTGATGAGCGGCCAGTTGTTGCCCAGCAGGTAGCCGACCAGGCCCCAGGTGATGGCCCAGGGAACAGCTCCCAGAACGCTGTAGAGCTGGAAGCGCCCGAAGGGCATGTGGGCGACCCCGGCGAAGACGCTGGCCCAGCTGCGCAGGCCGAGGATGAATCGCCCGACCAGGATCGTCTTGTCACCGTGGTGGGCGAAGAACATCTCCGCCTGGGCGAGGTGGCCGACCTCGAGCCGGAAGATGGAGAGGAGCTTCTCGATGAAGGGCCGGCCGCCCTTGCGCCCGATGTAGTAGCCGACGTCACCGCCGACGACGGCGCCCGCCGCCGCCAGGAAGATGACGGCGACGATGTTGAGGTGCCCCGCTCCGGCATAGGCCGCGACCGCCACCAGGGTCAGCTCGCCGGGGAAGGGAATCCCGGTGCTCTCGATCAGTATCCCCAGCGCGGCGGCGGGGTAACCGATCGTCTCGGCGATGCTTCGAACGTCCATTGGGCCTCCGATATCCTGAGCGTTCCATGCGCAGCGACGAGGAACACGCGGACGAGCACGAGTCGAAAGACGAGCTGGACCTGCTCCGGCACTCGACCGCCCACGTCCTCGCCGCCGCCGTCACCGACCTCTGGCCGGGAACCAGGTACGCGATCGGGCCGCCGATCGAGAACGGCTTCTACTACGACTTCGACTCGCCGCACGTCTTAACGCCCGACGACTTCAAGGAGATCGAGAAGAAGATGCGGTCGATCGTCGGCCGCAACCTTTCCTTTACCCAGGAGCTAAAGCCCAAGCAGGAGGCGATCGACATCTTCCGCAGGCTCGGCCAGGACTACAAGGTCGAGCTGATCGAGGACCGTGTCGCGGACGCCGAGCAGGTCTCGCTCTACCGGACCGGCGAGCAGTTCATCGACCTCTGCCGGGGGCCCCACGTCCCGGGGGCGGGCGCGATCAAGGCCTTCAAGCTGCTCCGCGTCGCCGGCGCCTACTGGAAGGGCGACGAGCACAACCGGCAGCTGCAGCGGATCTACGGCACCGCCTGGCCCTCCCAGAAGGAGCAGGACGAGTACCTCGAGATGCTTGCCGAGGCGGAGCGGCGCGACCACAAGAAGCTCGGCCGGGAGCTGAAGCTGTTCGCGATCAACGAGCTGAGCGGAGCCGGCCTACCCCTCTGGCTGCCACATGGGGCGACGGTGCGGCGGGAGATCGAGCGCTGGGTGGTGGACGAGGAGCTCAAACGTGGTTATCAGCACGTGAT
>JALZAP010000198.1:0-2098 GCA_030948245.1 Candidatus Dormiibacterota bacterium
GGCGCGAGGCGCGGTGCCGACGCCGGCGCCGAAGCCGCCGACGGCGAGCAGCATCACGGTCGTCGTCACCCAGTGCCAGGCCGAGTTCCTCGACTGGTTCATCGCCAACGCGACCATCAAGTACACACTCGAGTCGTACCAGGACTACAGCCCGAGGGACAAGGCGGTCGACGCCAGCTGCCCAGGCGTCGACTCCACCCACGGCGTCACCGTCAACGACGTGGCGAGGTCCTGGCCCGGGCTCGTCTCCTAGGTCCTTTCAGGAAATGAACTTCTACCTAATCGTCGGATTGGCGGTCGCGGCCGGGGCCTTCCTCTTCTTCTTCGGCTTTGACAAGACCAACAAGCAGCAGGTGGTCACCGCGCGCGACCAGCTGGGTCCGAAGCTGACCGTGAGGGATCGGATCGACGCCATGTTCCAGGCGAACGAGCAGTGGTCGGCCGCCGCCGCCACCGCCAAGCCGGGCAAGCTGAGTCTCGCCGAGCAGATCTCCCGCGCCGACCTCAAGCTGCGCACGTCGGAGTGGATGATGGTCCGCTTCGGGTCGGCCGCCCTGTTCGGCCTGATCGGCGTGGCCCGTTTCGGTTTCGGGGCGTTCGGGGTCCAGGCCCTCGTCCTCGCCGTCCTCGGCTACTTCATCCCCCAGTTCTATCTCGGCTTCCGGCAGCGGAAGCGGCTCAAGGCTTTCAACAACCAGCTCGGCGACACCCTGGTCCTGATGGCCAACGCTCTCAAAACCGGCTATTCGCTCGCCCAGGCGCTCGACGTCGTCGCCAACAAGGCGTCGCCGCCCATGAACCAGGAGTTCGACCGCGTCGTCAAGGAGGTCAACCTGGGCGCCGGGATCGAGGAATCGCTGGGCCGGATGGTGCGGCGAACGGAGAGCTCCGACCTCGACATGGTGGCCACGGCGATCGCCATCAACCGGAAGATCGGCGGTAACCTGAGCGAGATCCTGGAGACGATCTCGGAGACGATCCGGGAGCGGGTTCGGATCAAGGGCGAGATGTCGTCGATGACAGCCCAGGCCCGCGGCTCCGGCTACATGATCACCGCCCTGCCGATCGTGCTCGGCGTGTTCATGTACTTCGTGACTCCGCAGTACTTCGCGCCCATGCTGGGCAACCCGATCGGGATCGGAATGCTGATCGGCGCTGGGATCTTCATGGGCCTCGGCCAGCTGATCATGGGCAAGATCGCGACGGTGGACGTGTAGTGCTCCTCAACCTGACCGTCGGGCTCGCCTTCGCCTTCGGGCTCTTCATGGTCTTCGTGAGCCTCGATCGGCGGCCGGGCGCAGTCGCCGACGACCACATCGAGCAGCGGCTCAAGGGCTACGGCGAGATCGAGCCGGTCACCATCGACGAGATCGAGCTCCAGGCCCCGTTCGAAGAGCGGGTCCTGAGGCCGGCCCTGGAGCGGGCGGGACGCTTCCTCAGCGACCGGACGCCACAGAAGAGCCGCGACTCCCTGCGAATGAAGCTCGCCCTCGCCGGCAACCCCGGCAACCTGACGGTGGGCGGCTTCACCGCCCTGCGCGATGTCGCCGCCGTCATCGGCCTCATCCTCGGCCTCCTGATCGGCCTGCTTGTGGGACAGGGCTTCATCGGACCAGTCGTCGGGATCGCGGTTGGCGCCCTGATCGGGTTCTACGCGCCACTCTACTGGATCAACTCCCTCACCGGCAGCCGCCGGGTCGAGATCCAGAAGGCGTTGCCCGACGCGATGGACCTGCTGACAATCGCGAGCGAAGCCGGCCAATCCTTCGACGCGGCCATCAGCAACGTCGTCGACAAGTACCGCAACGCACTCGCCGACGAGTTCGCCGCAGTCATCCGGGAGACCCAGCTGGGGCGTCCCCGGCTGGAGTCGCTCGAAGACATGGGCAAGCGCTGCGGCGTCGAGGACCTGAACAACTTCGTGCAGTCGATCATCCAGTCCGAACAGATGGGCGTCGGCATCGCCAAGATCCTCCGCATCCAGTCCCAGGAGCTCCGCCGGAAGCGTCGCCAGAGAGCCCAGGAGAAGGCCGCCCAGGCCACCCTCAAGATGATGCTGCCGATGGTCGGCTGCATCTTCCCGACCCTGTGGATCATT
>JALZAP010000198.1:2108-4408 GCA_030948245.1 Candidatus Dormiibacterota bacterium
GTCCCGCCGTGCTCGTGATACTGAAAGCCCGCGGCGGCTGACGCGTTCCCTTCGGTTCGCAACGATGCGAATTCGGGAATCAATACAATCGAGATCAATCGTGAATCCCGAGCGCGAGCACGACCGTGCCCTCTGAAGCCCTCGACCTGATCGTCCTAGGCGGAGGCTTCGGCGGCTACACCGCTGCCATCCGCGCCACCCAGCTCGGCATGAAGGTGGCGCTGGTCGAGGAGGCCAAGCTGGGCGGCACCTGCCTCCACTGGGGATGCATCCCGACCAAGGCACTGCTCGAGTCCTCCGAGCTTCTCTACCGGGTCCGCGACCGGGGCAAGGAGTTCGGGATCGAGGCCAAAGGCCTCACGGTCGACTACCCGACGATCGCCAAGCGAAGAGACGCCATCGTGGGCCAGCTCACCAAGGGCATCGAAGGCCTGATGCGAAAGAACAAGATCGAGGTCGTCAACTCCCGCGCCACCGTCACCGGCAAGAACTCGATCCAGGCCGGCGACCGCACGCTGGAGGCGAAGAACCTGATCATCGCCACCGGTTCCACGCCGCGCTCCCTCCCCGGCGTCGAGGTCGACGGCAAGCGGATCATCACCTCCGACCACGCGGTCCACGCCGATCGCCTACCGAAGTCGGTGGCGATAATCGGCGGCGGCGCGATCGGGGTCGAGTTCGCGACCTTCTACCGCCAGATGGGCGTCGAGAAGGTCACCGTCATCGAGGCCCTCGACCGGCTCGTGCCGCTCGAGGATGAGGAGGTCTCGGCCGTGATGTTGAAAGCCTTCGAGAAGGCGGGCATCGAGGTGAAGGCCGGGGCCAAGGTTCAGGAGGCGAAGGCCGGCGCCAATGACGTGACGGTGAAGCTGGACAGCGGGGAGCTCAAGGTCGAGCAGCTGCTCGTCGCCGTCGGCCGGGCTCCCCGGAGCAAGGACATCGGGCTCGAGGAGGCCGGCCTCAAGCTGAGCAAGCCGGGCTTCGTCGAGGTCGATGAGTGGCTGCGGACCGGGGTCGACTCGATCCACGCCATCGGCGACCTGGTCGGCGGCTACCTGCTGGCGCACGCCGCAGTGCATGAGGGCGTGACCGCGGCCGAGGATATCGCCGGTAAGCGGACCGAGCCGATCCACCAGGAGCTGATCACGCGCTGCACCTACTCCCACCCGCAGATCGCATCGGTCGGGCTCACCGAGAAGGAGGCGCGCGACAAGGGCATCGCGGTCAAGGTCGGCAAGTTCCCCTTCCTCGCCATCGGGCGGGCGCTCATCCACGGCGAGGCCGACGGCTTCGTCAAGATCGTCGCCGACGAGACCGGCCGCATCATGGGCACCCACATCGTCGGCAACCAGGCGACCGAGCTGATCTCCGAGCCCGCCCTCGCCCAGCTTTTCCAGGGTGACGCCTGGGAGGTGGGCCGCAACGTCCACCCCCACCCCACCCTCGCCGAGGCGGTCGGCGAAGCGGCGATGGCGGTCGACGGACAGGCGCTGAACATTTGAAAGACGCCCCCAAGACCGAGAAGGCGGTGAAGGCGGCCGAACGGGCAGCCTTCGCGCCGGATTGGCATTACCAGGACCCGATCGACTGGCGCGACACCGATCTCGACGAGGACACCCTCCGGGCGTGGTACCGGACGATGCTGCTGAGCCGCCAGATCGACATCCGCTGCCAGGTCCTCAACCGCCAGGGCCGGGCGCCCTTCATCCTCTCCGGGGCCGGCCACGAAGCCGCCCAGATCGGGGCCGCCTGGCCGCTGAAGCCGAAGTACGACTGGATCGCTCCGTACTACCGGGACGTCGTCCTCAACTTCCGGATGGGCGTCACCCCGCTCGACGTGATGCTCTCCGTGCTCGCCAAGCCGGAGGACCCGGCGTCGGGTGGCAAGCAGACGCCCGGCCATTTCTCCGATACCCGCCTGAACATCGTCTCCGGCGGTTCGCCACTCGCCACCCAGATGGTCCACGCCGCCGGGGTCGCCTTCGCGCTGAAGATGGACGGCACCGACAAGGTGGTGATGACTTGCTACGGAGAGGGCGCCGGCGCCGAAGGGGACGCCCACGAGGCTTTCAACTTCGCGGCCATCCACAAGCTGCCGGAGATCTTCTTCTGCCAGAACAACGGTTTTGCCATCTCGACGCCGTACAAGAAGGAGTACGCGATCGATTTCGCCGCCCAGCGTGCGTCCGGTTACGGCTTTCCCGGCGTGACTCTCGACGGGCGCGACCCGGTCACCACCTACCACGTCGCCAAGCAGGCGATCGCCCAGGCCCGCTCGGGTGACGGGCCGACCCTGATCG
>JALZAP010000199.1 GCA_030948245.1 Candidatus Dormiibacterota bacterium
CTCCCAGACCGCAGGGCATGACCCCCTCTTGCCGGCCCGCCTCGAGGACGGCACGCCAGACCTCGGCGGCGTGCTCCGATGGGACGAAGAGCTCGAAACCATCCTCCCCGGTGTAGCCGGTTCGTGAGATCAATATGGGAACGCCGTCGATCTCCCCCTGGCCGAACCCGAAGTAAGGCAGGGAGGCCGGCTCGAGGCCGCTCGCCGGCAGCAGCGCCTCTGCCCGGGGACCCTGGAGCGCGATCAGGCTGACGTCATGTGTGCGGTCGTCAAGCGTCACGCCGGCGGGCAGGTGCTCGCGCATCCAGGCGACATCCTTCAGACGGTTCGCCGCATTGACGACCACCAGGAAGTTGTCCTCGGCCCGCCGGTAGATGACAAGGTCGTCGAGAATGCCGCCGTCCTCCCGGCAGAGCAGCGTGTACTGGGCGCGGCCGGGAGCGACTTGAGCCACGTCGTTGGTGAGCAGTCCCTGCAGGTAGTCGGCCGCCCCCGCGCCGCGAACGTCGAGCCTGCCCATGTGGCTGAGGTCGAAGACGCCGGCAACGGTCCGGACCGCCAGGTGCTCATCGCGGATCGAGGTGTACTGCTGGGGGAGTTCCCAGCCGCCGAAGTCGACCATCCGTCCACCGAGCGCCGCGTGCTCGGCATGGAGGGCCGTTCGCTCAGTTGTTGCCAAACTCGCCTTCGCCGAGCAGATCGGTGACCTCCTCGGGCTCGACGTAGAGCAGCAGCTCCTCATCGTGGCGCCGGCGCGCATCCATCACGATCGCCCGGATGTGCTCGGTTCGCTCAGGCGTCCACTCCAGCCTCTCACCGATCTCCGCCACGGTGGGCAGCCGGTGCAGCTCTCGCGCGAGCAGCAGCTCGACCCGGTCGTAGTCGCCGGCGGCTTCGATCAGCAGGCGCTCCTGACGCACCGAGGCCTCCTCGGCAAGCAGCGCGTCCTCCATGGCCAGCGCGGTCTGCGCCGCGCTGAAGCTCTCGAAATCCGGGTCGCTGGAGAGTGGAAAGGCCCGGATCGAGGCCAGCAACCCGACCGATCCGTCCTGGAAGAGGTCCCCGATCGACAAACCGCGGCCGCGCTTGGTGTAGGCCAGCCTGAGCACCATGCCAAGACTCGTCTCGAGCAAGCGTGCAACCGCCGCCTCATCGGCTCCTCGCTGGATCCGGTCAAGAAGTTCCTGCTGCTCGCCGGGACGCAGTGGCGGTACGCGGGCCACCTCGGCGGCCAGGGCTTCGAGCTCGGCGGTGGAAGTCTCCTGGCCTGGAGCGGTGGCCTGCCGCGCCACTCCCGGCCGCTTGGAAGCGGGCTCGGGCGACATCGCGGGCTAATTGTATCGACCCCTTCCGACCGGCCCGAAGGCGGTCAGCTGAGGCTGGTCGGCGGACGCATATACTCCGGCACACTGGTCCACTTCGCCTTCCTTGTCGCCTGGCAGGACGAGCTCGCCGCCTTCGCGCCCGCCCCAGCCGTGGTAATCGCCAACCTCGCCCTGAGGTACCGCTCGGCGTGGTACGCGAACCTCGCGATCGCCGGTGGCGCGGTGCTCATTGTCGGCGCCGGCGGCCTCTACCACCTCCTCCTGGCTGCGCTCGGCCAGGAGCCGGCCCTGCCCCCGGCCATCCTCCTGGCGGCCGGCTTCGTCGCCGCTCCGGCGCTTTTCACATCCGCGCGGCGCCGGCTCGCCCGCCTCATCCCGCTTGATCCAGCAAGCCCAGTCGTCCTGCTCGCCTTGGTGGCCGTCGTCCTGATCGTGGGCATCCAGCTCAACTACCAGGCCAGCCATGACGCCCTGGCTGCGGTGAAAGGTTCGCCCCAGCTGCAGCCGATCGATGTGGTGGCGCAGGAGATCCCGATCCTCTTTCTCGCGTTTCTCGGCGTCGGCCTCTTCACGCGCCGTTCGTTCCCGGCGACCCTGGAGCGGCTGGGACTCGTCCGGCCCGCCCCCTGGCACATCTTCGCGGCGCTGGGCGTGGCCGGCCTCTTCGTGGCGGTCTCGCAAGGCGCCGAGTACCTCCAGCAGGTCCTCGACCCCGCCCTTGCCCATCGCATCAGCCAGGCGACCTCCCACTACTACGCCGGCATTACCGGGATCGCCGGCATCACGGTCATCGCGTTCGCGCCTGGGATCGCCGAGGAGTCCTTCTTCCGGGGAGCCTTGCAGCCAAGGCTCGGTATGATCCTCGCCGCGCTCGCCTTCGCCGCGATCCACTCCCAGTACGCGCTGACTGTTGACACCCTGCTCGTCTTCACCCTCGGCTGCGGGCTGGGGATCGTCCGCCGGCAGCTCAACACGACCGCCGCGATCGTCAGCCATGCCGCCTACAACGCGCTCGCCGGGATCGGCTTACCCGACAACCTATTGATCTGGGCGATCGCCGCTGAGGGGATCATCGTCGCCGTCACGGTGACGCTCTGGTACGTGGGCCGCCGCAGCGACCCCGAGCTGCTCCCGAAAACTCCTTAACACATCCCCTAGGCAGCCCGGCCCGAGGGGTTTAGAATTCGCCTCAAATGTTGCCGGCAACCGATGGAATGGCACAAGATCTAAGGGATTCGGCCCTTCAGGAGCCCAAGATGTTGGTGCCCACTGTCGAAACACGCATCGTGGCGATCGTCAACCAGAAGGGCGGCGTCGGGAAGACCACGACCGCCATCAACCTGGGTGCCGCCCTCGCCGAGCTGGGCCGCCAGGTCGTCCTCATCGACCTCGACCCCCAGGGCAACAGCACCAGCGGCCTCGGCTTCGACGTCCGTCGCCAGCGGCTCACCGTCTACCAGCTGCTGAGTGGCGAGGCGGTCATCGACGACGTCGCGCTGCCCACCGCTGTACCCGGCCTTCACCTGGTCCCATCCGACCTTTCGCTTGCCGGCGCCGAGATCGAGCTGGCGACTCAGCCCGAGCGCGAGTTCCGACTCCGTCGAGCGCTCGGAGAGCTTAGTGGCGGCTTCGGCCACGTGATAATCGACTGCCCCCCTTCGCTCGGCCTTCTGACCCTTAACGCGCTCACTGCCGCGAACGAGGTCCTGGTTCCGATGCAGTGCGAGTTCTTTGCCCTCGAGGGCCTCGGCAATCTCGTCTACACAGTTGCGCTGGTGCGCCAGCGTCTCAATCCCGAGCTACGTCTCGGTGGAATCCTGATGACGCTGTTCGACGCACGCACCACCGTGGCCTGGGAGGTGGTCGACCAGGTCCGCCGCGCCTATCCGGAAGAAGTCTTCGACACGCTCATCCCCCGCAACGTGCGACTCAGCGAAGCGCCCAGCCACGGACGGCCGATAACCGTTTACGACCCCAGCTGCAAAGGAGCGCTCGCCTATCGCGAGCTGGCCAGGGAGGTACTTGCTCGGTGATGGAAACCAAGCGGCGCGGCCTTGGCCGCGGGCTCGAGTCGCTGATACCGCTACCCACCGACCGGCGCGAGTCGGGCGTTCCTCAGCTGGTCGCGATCGACCAGATCCGGCCGTCCGACCAGCAGGTTCGCCGCAGCTTCGACTCGGAAGCTCTCCGGGAGCTGGCGGAGTCGATCCGGAGCCACGGCCTCCTCCAGCCGGTACTGGTTCGGCGGCTGGCGGACGGCTACCAGCTGCTGGCGGGCGAACGACGCTGGCGGGCGGCGCGCCTTGCCGGCCTGGAGCGGGTGCCCGCCCTCGTCCGGGATGAGCCTGATGAGGCCGACCGCCTGGTGCTGGGCCTGATCGAGAACCTGCAGCGAGAGGATCTCAACCCGATTGAGGAGGCCCACGGCATACGGCTCCTCTCCGATCAGTTCCATCTGACCCAGGAGGAGATCGCCGGCCGGCTCGGCCGGAACCGGGTCTCGATCGCCCAGTCCCTCCGCCTGCTGACCGCGTGCCCGGCACTCCAGTCGGCTGTCGCCGGTGGCTCGCTGAGCGCTGGCCACGCTCGAGCCCTGGTCGGACTGCCCGGCTTCCAGGACCAGGAGCACGGCCTCAAGGTTGTCCTCTCTCGGCGCCTTTCGGTTCGCCAGACGGAGGCATGGGTCAAGCGCTACGTGCTACCCCGGCCGCGGATCCCCGCCGCCTCGTCGCGATCGGCCCTGCAGAAGATCGCGACAGACCTCGAGTCCGCTCTGGGCCTGGGGGTGAAGGTGACCGGCAGCCTGCGCCGGGGCCGCGTCACAGTCACCTACAACTCGAAGGAGGACCTCCAGAGGCTGTACGACAAGCTGACCAGCTAGGCTTGTTCCACGTTTTACATTCCGGGTCGAGCTGCGTGGGGTGGCCGGCTCAAAGCTGGAGCCGGTGAGACAAGCCAAGCCCTTGATGTCAACTGAGACCGTGGATCGCGTGCAGCCCGCTCGATCCTTTTTCGTGGAACTGGCCGAGATTCTGCTACTCGCCGTCGGCCTCTACAT
>JALZAP010000200.1 GCA_030948245.1 Candidatus Dormiibacterota bacterium
ACATCCGGCTCCAGCTGGTGACCGTCGAGCTCCGTCTCCGGAGACTCGTCGCGAGCTGAGCGTGGGAACCACCGTCAAGCCTCGCCGCCGGATCAAGGTCCGCGGCGGACACCTCGGGCCGCTCCTCTGCTGGGCCGTCGTGTTCGCCGACATCGGCACCTCGGTCTACTACGTACCGGGGATCCTCTATGGCCCCTACGGTGCGCGTTCGGCGATTTTCGTCGGCTTGACCCTGATCGTCTTCGTCCTCCTCTCCCTGAAGTACGCCGAAGTGGCCTGGCGATACCCGGAAGGCGGTGGTGTGGTCACCGTGGCATCCCGGGCGCTGCACCCCTTCGCGGGCCTGCTCGGCGGGCTGTTCATCCTCGTCGACTACTACCTCACCGCTGCGCTGAGTGCCCTCTCGGGCGTCTTTTACGTCTCGTACCTGTATCCGGCCCTGACGCCGCTGGCGGTCGGCGTGACGATCGCCGCCCTGACGCTGCTCGGTTTGCTGAACTGGATCGGGATCAAGGAGAGCGCCGCGGTCAGCGCGGTCTTCGCGATCGCGGCGGCGGCGACCCAGCTGCTCGTCGTCGGCGCCGTCATGGCGAGCCTCGGCCCAAGCGGCATCGTCCACAGCTTCCAGGCGCTGGGCAGCGGACCCAAGATCCCACCGGTGCTGATCCTGACCGGCTACGCGGCAGCATTCCTGGCCTTCTCCGGCCTGGAGTCGATCGCCCAGATCGCGCCCGCGATGCGGCAACCTCGGAGCAAGGTCGCCTACCGGACGATGGCCGGCGTCATCGCCACGATGGCCCTTACCAGCCCCCTCCTTACCCTCTGGTCGACGACCCTCCTACCCGCAGGTTCGGACACCAACCAGTTCATCTCTCTGTTGGGTGCCCACGTCGCCGGGCCCGCGCTCGGCAGCGTCGTCGCCATCAGCGGCTCCCTGCTCCTGATCTTCGCCAGCAACACCGCGATCATCGGCGCCTATCACGTCTTCATCGCCATGACCCGGATGGGCTTCCTCCCTCGCCTGCTGGAGCACCGCAATCGCTGGCGCCACACCCCCCACTGGGCGATCCTGCTCGCGGTCGCCGTTCCGATCGGCGTCGTCTTCGCGGCGAACGGCAACGTCATCATCCTCGGCGACCTCTACGCATTCGGCCTTCTGGGCGCGTTCGTCCTCACCTGCGCATCGCTCGACATCGTCCGCTGGCGGGAGACCAGGACTCGCTCCCTGCTGGGCTGGGTCGGCTTCGGGCTCGGTGTGCAGACGACCGTCGCCGTCGCCCTCGCCTGGAGCGTCAACCTGATCGCCAAGCCGCTCGCGACCGGGTTCGGCGGCGGTTTGACGATTCTCGGCCTGGTGGTCGGCTTCGCGACGTACTACCGCGCCCAGAACCGGCGGCCGGCGGTCTTCCCGGTCTCCTTCCGGGCCGATCGCGCCGCAGCCTCGATCCGGGAGGCGCTGGCCGGTCACCCGGCCGAGGTTCTGGTGATCCTGCCCCACGATCCCGAGGTCGCCGAGCAGGTCATCGCTGCCGCCGCCGAGCGGGCCGCCGGGCGGCGTGCCGTGTTCCTCTACCGAGGCGCCACGCACCTCGCCCACTCCGAGTTCCTGGAGGTGGCGGATCCCTATTTGAAGGACCACAACGCCCAGGACGCCTTCGCCCGGGCCGAGAGCCGGGCTCGGAAGTCGATCCGCAACCGCCGCTATGTCTACCTGCCCCACAACCTTCGCACCGAGCTGATCGGCGACGTCTGGCGCCACATCTCGCCCCGCGAGACGATCGTCGCGGAGTCTGAGCAGGCGATCCTGCCGACGATGGCGATCGAGCGGGTGCGACGGCACCTGAGCAAAGACGGAACGGTCATCCTCCACCTGTTCACCACCCACCTCCGGCCGGTGCCGGAAGAGCCGGCCGAGCAGGCGGAGACCGCTTAGGAAGTGGGCTTGGCGGTGTCCTTGGAGCGCCCGCCGAGGGCGTCGCGCAGCTTCTCGTAAAGCTTCGTCTGATCCGCGTCGGGCCTGGTCGGGACCGTGATCCTGGTGTGCAGCAGGAGATCGCCCGCCGGAGCGCCGCCGAGGCCGGGTATGCCCTTGCCGCGGATCCGGATCACCTTTCCCGCCCTGGTCCCGGGCGTGATGGTGAGCGCGATCCGCTTGCCATTCGGGGTCGGCGCGGTGACCTCGCCGCCGAGGACGGCCACGTAGTCGGGCACCTCGACATCACCGTGGATGTCGCGACCCTCGATCCGCCAGGCGGGGTCGGGCTGGAGCTGGACGGTGAAGGTGTGGTTCTTGCCCGCCCGAACCTTGGAGCCGTCGACGACACCGGCCGGGAAGGTGACTTCGATCTGCTTGCCATCCTCCTGGCGGACGAGCCGGCGGGCGCCGTCGATCGCCTCCTGCAGCGCCAGCTCGACCGGCGTCTCGTAAACCTGCTCCGCCGCGGGCGTGGTTGTCCGGCCGCCGGCACCGCCGCGGCCGCGAAAGATGCCGGAGAAGATGTCGCCCAGGTCGCCGATGTCGCCGAGGTCCCACTCCACCGTCCCACCGTTGCCATACGGCGTGCCTGCGGTCGGGCCGCCGGAGGAGCTTCGGAACTGGGAGATCGGATTGTCGTACTCGGCCCGCTTCTTGGGATCGCCGAGGACGTCATAGGCCTCGGAGAGGTCCTTGAACTTCCTCTCGGCGGCCGCGTCTCCCTTGTTGGTGTCGGGGTGGTACTTGCGCGCTTGCTTCCGGAAGGCGGACTTGATCTGCTCGGGGGTCGCCCTGCGATCCACGCCGAGCGTTTTGTAGTAATCCTTGGTCGCCACCATTTCGAAGCCTATATACCCGGCCGCCGGTCCGGGAAAAACAAGTCGCAAAAGCGGGGTAGGCCGCGTGGAGGCTTGCCGAGCACGGCCGACGTCGGGACATGACCCTCCAAGAAAGAAAAAGGGCCTCGGTTCCAAAACCGAGGCCCCGCTTCGAAGGTCGGGTTAGACCTCCTTGTACTCCGCGTCGACGACTTCCTCTTCCGCCGCCTTCGGCTCTTGAGCCGACCCGTCTCCCTGCGCAGGTCCACCCCCGGAGCCGTCCGTGGGGCCGGAGTAGATGTGCTGGCCGATCTTCTGGAGGGACTCGTTGAGCTCGTCCATCGCCTTCTTGAGCGAGTCGGTGTCGGAGCCCTTGGCAGCCTCCTTGACCGCGTTCAGCTTCTCCCCGACTTCGCTCTTCAGCTCGGCCGGGATCTTGTCCTCGTTCTCCTTGATGGTCTTCTCGGCCTGGTAGACCATCTGGTCGGCCAGGTTCCGGGTTTCGACCTCCTCCCGCTTGCGCCGGTCCTCGGCCGAGTTCGCCTCGGCCTCCTTGACCAGCCGCTCGACCTCCTCCTTGGAGAGGGTCGACGAGGCGGTGATGGTGACCGACTGCTCGCGGCCGGTGCCCTTGTCCTGCGCTTTCACGTTGAGGATGCCGTTGGCGTCGATGTCGAACGTGACCTCGATCTGCGGCATGCCCCGCGGCGCCGGCGCGATGCCGTCCAGGTGGAAGCGGCCGAGGGTCCGGTTGTCGCGCGCCAGCTCCCGTTCACCCTGGAGGACGTGGACCTCGACCGAGGTCTGGTTGTCCGCCGCGGTGCTGAAGATCTGGGAGCGCGAGGTCGGGATCGTCGTGTTGCGATCGATCAGCTTGGTCATGACCCCGCCCATCGTCTCGATGCCGAGGGACAGCGGGGTGACGTCGAGGAGAAGGATGTCCTTCACCTCGCCCTTGAGGACGCCGGCCTGGATGGCGGCGCCGACGGCGACCACCTCGTCCGGGTTGACGCCCTTGTGCGGCTCCTTGCCGCCGCAGAGGTCCTTCACCAATTGCTGGATGACCGGCATCCGGGTCGAGCCACCGACCAGCACGACCTCGTTGATCTGCTGGGGCGACAGCCCGGCGTCCTTCAGCGCTTCCAGGAACGGTCCCCGGCAGCGCTCGGTCAGGTCCGCGGTCAGCTGCTCGAACTTGGCACGGGTCAGCGTGACCTCAAGGTGCTTCGGGCCGGTCTGGTCCGCGGTTATGAAGGGCAGGTTGATCGTCGTTTCGAGGCGCGAGCTGAGCTCGATCTTGGCTCGCTCGGCGGCCTCGGTGAGCCGCTGGAGGGCCTGGCGATCGGACTTGAGGTCGATGCCGTTGGCCTTCTTGAACTCGTCCGCCAGCCAGTCGACGATCCGGCGGTCGTAGTCGTCGCCGCCGAGATGGGTGTCGCCATTGGTCGCCTTCACCTCGAATACGCCGTCTCCGACGTCGAGGATGGAGACGTCGAACGTGCCGCCACCGAGGTCGAAGACGAGGATCGTCTCGTTCGTCTTCTTGTCGAGCCCATAGGCCAGGGAGGCCGCGGTCGGCTCGT
>JALZAP010000201.1 GCA_030948245.1 Candidatus Dormiibacterota bacterium
GGACCACCTCGTCCTTGAGCGCCTCGGCCAGCACCAGCGCGTAGGACGGTGTGCAGGTGAGTACGGTCGTACCGAGGTCCTGCATCAGCATCACCTGCCGC
Source organism: Candidatus Dormiibacterota bacterium (assembly GCA_030948245.1). Lineage (GTDB taxonomy): Bacteria > Chloroflexota > Dormibacteria > Dormibacterales > Dormibacteraceae > UBA6019. Next base: position 102 of record JALZAP010000201.1, read on the forward strand.
GCGGTCACACCCGACGAGGTGGGAACCACGGTGCAGCCGATCCGCTCGGCGCCGATGTGGAAGCCCATCCCGCCGGTGAAGAGACCGTAGCCGTAGGCGTTCTGCATGACGTCGTGCTCGCTGACGTCGCCCATTCGGAGAGTGCGCTCCATGCAGTCGCCCCAGATCTCGAGGTCCTCCCGGACGTAGCCGGTGACGACCGGCCTGCCGGTCGTGCCGCTCGACATGTGGAGGCGCACGACGCTGTCGAGCGGGACCGCGAAGAGACCGAAGGGATAGTTGTCGCGGAAGTCCTCCTTCAACGTGAAGGGGACCTCGGCCAGCTGATCGAGGCTCTTCAGCGGCTGCTCCGGCAGGCGGGTCGTGTAGAAGGGAACCCGGTCGCGAAGGTAGGCGAGGAGCGCGTTGAGCTTGTCGAGCGCTGTCTGCTCGGCCCCTGCCACGAGGCAAGATTATGATCGCGGCATGGCACGATCTGACCGCCGACTCTACCCATGGGCCGTTCAGGGAAAGATCGCCCCCCTGACCGTCACCCGCGCGAAAGGCAGCTATTTCTGGGACTCGAACGACAACCGCTGGCTGGACATGTGCGGCCAGCTGGCCTACGTCAACATCGGCCACGCCCACCCCCACGTCGTGGACGCGATCAAGCGGCAGGCGGAGACGATGCCGGTGATCGCGCCCGACCACACCAGCCCACCCGCCGGCCGGCTTGCCGAGATGCTCGCCGAGGTCTCTCCCGGCCGCCTCTCGCAGACCTTCTTCACCAACGGCGGCGCCGAGGCGAACGAGCACGCGATCCGGATGGCGCGCACCTTCACCGGCCGGCAGAAGATCGTGTCGCGTTACCAGAGCTACCACGGCGCGACGCTGGCGGCGATGGCGGCGACCGGCGACAACCGGCGGATCTTCTCCGAGCCACACATGCCGGCCGGCTTCGTCAAGACACTCGACCCCTATCGCTACCGCTGCCGCTTCTGCGCCAAGGAATCGAAGTGCAACCTCAACTGCGCCGACGCGGTCGACGAGGCGGTCCTCGGCGAGGGGCCGGAGACCGTCGCCGCGATCCTGGTCGAGCCGGTCACCGGCTACAGCGGCGTCGTGGTGCCGCCTGAGGGCTACCTGCAGCGGCTGCGTGACCTCTGCGATCGCTACGGGATCCTGCTCATCTTCGACGAGGTGATCGACGGCTTCTGCCGCACGGGCAAGTGGTTCGCCTCCGAGCACTGGGGCGTGGAGCCGGACATGATGACCGTCGCCAAAGGCATCACTTCGGGCTACGTTCCACTCGGCGCGGCGATCGTCTCGGATCGGGTCGCCGACTTTTTCGAGGACCACTACCTGGGTTCCGGACTCACCTACGCGGCCCACCCGCTGGCCTGTGCGGCGGGCGTGGCGACGCTCGAGGTGTACCTCGATGAGGAGCTCGCCGACCGCGCGGCGCGACTTGGCAAGAAGCTGATGAAGGGGCTGGAGGAGATGCGCGACAAGCACCCCAGCGTCGGCGAGGTGCGCGGCCTCGGCATGCTCGCCGCCATCGAGCTGGTCAAGGACAAGGAGACGCGCGAGCCGCTCTCGCCGCAGCGGCTCGAGACCCGCAGCGCGGAGATGACCGAGGTCGTCAAGGCGGTCTGGGCGAAGGGCTCCCGCCCGGCCTTCCGCTGGAACCTGGTCATCATCGCACCGCCGCTGACCATCTCGGAGGAGGAGCTGGAGGAGGGTCTCGACGCAATCGAGGCCGGTTTGGAGGTGGCCGATCGCCATGTCGCAGCAGCCGTATAGCCAGGGAGTCCTTGTCACCACCACCGAGCGCCCGGCCGGCTACGAGGTCAGGCAGGCGATGGGCCACGTCTTCGGCGTCGTCGTCCGCAGCCGCGGCATCGGAGGCAACCTGCTGGCCGGCCTGCAGGGCCTCGCCGGCGGAGAGATCACCCAGTTCACGCGGCTGGTCGAGGACACCCGCCGCCACGCGCTCGACCGAATGGTGGAGAACGCGCGCGCGATGGGCGCCAACGCGGTCGTGATGATGCGCTTCGACTCCTCCGAGCTGGGACAGACGATGACCGAGGTCGTCGCCTACGGTACCGCTGCCATCGTCGAGAAGAGCCCCGGATGAGCTATTCGGTTTGGCTCGCGATCGGCATCCTCGTCTTCGCGGTGATCGGCTACTTCATCTGGGACCGCCGATACCGCGGCCACGACGACGGCGCCTTCAAGCGGACCGACGAGGTCTTCAGGGACCCGACGACCGGCAAGCTGACCCGCGTCTACGAGGACCCCACGACCGGCAAGCGGCAGTACCGCGACGAACCCGGGGGGTAGGCCGCGCGGAGGCCTGCCGAACACGGCCTGAGGGCGGACGTCCCGCTCAGGCTAAATAGCAGCCTCGGCTGCCTTTTCGGCGACCTGCTTCAACACCTCGTAGGGGTGCGCGCCCATGACCAGGTAGCGCAGCGCGAAGACGTGGGCGGGGATTCCGTTGATGCCGACCTGGGTCGCCTCCCGCCGGTTGGCATCGAGAAGATCGTCATAGCGCCCGGCCTCCAGCTCGACCTCCATCACCTCGGCGTCGACGCCGACTTCGGTCGCGATGCGTTTCAACCCCTCGATCGTCCCGATGTCGCCCGTCTGCTCCCAATACGCTCTGAACAGCGCCCGGTGCATCTCGTCGAAGAGGCCGTGATCGCGGGCGAACTCAGCCGCCGAGAGCGCCAGCCGGGTGTTGATGAGGCGCGAGCCGCGCTTCATGACCAGCCCCGCCTCGTCGGCCAGCGGCCGCCAGGGGGCGGACTCGATCCGGCCCAGGTAATGGGCTGGAAAGTACTCCTCGTAGCTCATCCCCTCGAGGGGAACCTCAGGGTGCAGCTCGTAAGGTAGCCAGGTGACCTCGACGATTCCCTCCTCGGCGAGGCGCTCGACTCTGACCGAGTCGACGTAGCACCACGGTCAAACGTAGTCGGAGTAAACCAGCAGGGGAACCGCCACTTCAGTCGCTGAAGTTAAAGCAAAGCCTCCGCGGAAATGTTCCGCGGAGGCCTTGAACCGAGGGCGTTCTAGGCGGCGCTAACCCGGGTCGCGCGGGGACCCTTCTGGCTCGCTTCAACCTCGAACGTCACGGCCTCGCCGCCGTTGAGCGAGTCGAAGTTGAGCGAGCTGTCAAGGCCGCTGCGATGGAAGAAGTACTCCTTGCCATCCTCCGCGGCGATGAACCCGAAGCCGCGGTCGTTGACAACCTTCTTGACGGTTCCGTTCGGCATCTCTGAAGACCTCGCACCCTTCTCTTGATTCCTGGACTCCAACCGCACGCGTCTTAAGAGAAGGACACGGACCGCGGCGACCGACGCCCGCCATCCCGGGCGAATAAATCCACTCTAGCAAACGCCGAAGGGACCGCCAGCAGACGCCGGCAAGGGAGGCCGAACGTCCCGGAATGGTAGCCTCAGCCGTGCAAATGACAGCGCTTGTCGCGTGCCTCAGTCCGTACAGCGAGGAGACCGTCCGCGCGATGTTCAAGGGCCGCCACGCGGTCGACATCATCCTCGCCCCCGACCCCCCGGCCCAGGAGGCGGTGCTCGACGCGACCCATGCCGCGCACCTGGTGCTCGCGGATAAGCGCCACCTGCACCGGATCGACCGCCGAGTGCTCGAGAATATGCGCAACTGCCGGCTCATCCAGCAGGCGGCGGTGGGCTACGACAGCATCGACCACCGGGCGGCGGCGGAGTACGGCATACCCGTCGCCAACGCCGCGGGCTACAACCGCGAAGCGGTCGCCGACTGGACGATCCTCGCCATCCTCAACCTCATTCGCCACTCCTCCTGGGGAGATCGCCAGATGCACGCGGGATGGTGGGGGCGGCAGGAGATGATGGGCCGCCAGCTGGGCTCTCTTACGGTCGGAATCGTCGGTCTGGGCAACGTCGGCGGCACCGTCGCGCGGCGCCTTACAGGGTTTGGCTCGAGGGTCATCTATACCGACCCCGATCCAACCCGCGAGTTCGCCGGCGCGGATCGGGTCGAGCTCGACGAGCTGCTCCGGACCGCTGACGCCGTCTGCCTGCACGCTCCGCTCGACGTCGAAACGCGGGGCCTCATCAACGCGGGGAGGCTGGCGACGATGAAGCCTGGCGCGATCCTCATCAACGCGGCGCGGGGCCCAATCGTCGACGAGGAGGCGCTCATCGCGGCCCTTGCCGCAGGCAGCCTGGCCGGGGCCGGGCTGGACGTCTTCGAAACCGAGCCACTGGCGGCCGATTCGCCTCTGCGCAGC
>JALZAP010000202.1:0-1557 GCA_030948245.1 Candidatus Dormiibacterota bacterium
GACCTGGCCGCCGCGGCGGCGGGCGTGCCGCGCCGGGCCCGCTGGTTTGGAGTGCGCCGCACTCTGCGCTCCCGCCTGTTCGGCGGCTTGACCCGCGAGCTGGCCGACCAGCTGTCCGAGCGGTTATTAGCGCTGGCTGAGCCGCAGCCCAGGTTTTAGGACCCAGAAAAGCGAGAAGCCCGCTTGCGCGAGCTTCCCGGGGCTGGGGTGGGGCGTGAAATTCGTTGTCAGGCGCTGGTGGGCGCGGACATATGGTAGCACCATTCACCGATATACACAAGATATCGACACATGTGGAAGAAAGTTGTGTCAGCGCCTGACTCCATGATCCCTCCCTACTGGTGGACCTCCGGACCCTCCTCACTGATGGGGAGGGCAGGTTCGGGGCCGTGGCCGTAGATACTTCGGCGATGCGCCGAAATCGGCTCCTCGCGCTCTATGGGCCTCACCTCGGCGAGCGGGCGTCAGCCGCACTCGATGCGCTCCTAGCCCAGTTCGGACCGCGGCTCGCACCGCGGAATCGAGGAGACGGTGATGCCGGAAACGACGCCCTCCTGATCAGCTACGGCGACACGCTGCTCGGGGAGGACGAGTCCCCGCTGGCCGCGCTTCGCAAGTTCGCATTGCACCACCTCGAGCGGCGCCTCACCGGCATCCACCTGCTGCCCTTCTTCCCCTCTTCGAGCGACTACGGCTTCGCCGTGAAGGACTACCTGGCGGTCCGGCCCGAGCTGGGCTCCTGGGAGGACGTCGAAGCCATCCACGCCGACTTTCAGCTCATGTTCGACTTCGTCCTCAACCACGTGTCGGCCGAGAGCGCCTGGTTCCAGGCCTTCCTTCGCGGGGACCTGCCCTACCGCGACTTCTTCATAACCGTCGATCCAGCGACCGATCTTTCGATGGTGACCCGGCCACGGACGACTCCGCTGCTGACCCGCTTCGAGACCGCTCTCGGACCGCGCTGGGTCTGGACAACCTTCGGACCCGACCAGGTGGACCTCAACTACGGCAACCCGGCGGTGCTGCTCCGGATGCTGGAGGTGATGCTCACCTACGTCGAGCGGGGCGCCGATCTCCTCCGGATGGACGCGGTGGCCTACCTTTGGAAGCAGCCGGGCACCTCCTGCGCTCACCTGCCGCAGACCCACCAGGTGGTCAAGCTCTTCCGCGACGTCCTCGATGAGGTGGCGCCGCGGGTCGAGATCGTCACCGAGACCAACGTCCCCCAGCGCGACAACCTCAGCTACTTCGGCGATGGCCGCGACGAGGCGCAGATGGTCTACCAGTTTCCGCTCGCGCCGCTCGTCCTCGACGCCTTCACGCACGGCGACACCACGCGGCTGACTGCCTGGGCCGGCAGCCTCGGCCCCCCGTCCGAGCGGACCGCCTTCTTCAACTTCCTGGCCTCCCACGACGGGATCGGCGTGGTCCCCGCCCGCGATCTCCTTTCCGAGGCGGAGATCGGCGGCCTCGCCCGCCGCGTGCTGGCCCACGGCGGCCAGGTGTCCGACAAGGCCAACCCGGATGGCAGCGTGAGCCCGTACGAGCTGAACACGA
>JALZAP010000202.1:1567-3845 GCA_030948245.1 Candidatus Dormiibacterota bacterium
CGACGAGGCCGAGGGGTGGTCGACGAAGCTCGATCGCTTCATCTGCTCGCAGGCCATCATGCTGGCTCTCGCCGGCGTCCCGGGCATCTACATCCACAGCCTGTTCGGCTCTCCCAACGACCACGCCGGCTTCGCGAAGTCGGGCTGGAAGAGAGACCTCAACCATCAGCGCCTGAAGCTGGCCGCGGTCGAGTCCGCCCTGTCCGACCCGGCGACCCGCGAGGCCCAGGTCTTCACGCGCTACGCCCGCCTGATCGAGGTCCGCCGGCGGCAGCCGGCGTTCAACAAGCGGGCCCGCCAGCGCGTGCTGGAGGCCGGTCCGGGCATCTTCGGCCTGGCCCGCGGACCTCGCGAGGGGCAGACCCTGCTGACCCTGCACAACGTCACCGCCTCGGAGCGCGTTGCCAGCGGCGATTGGCTGGTCGGCGGCACGGCCAAGGACGTCATCAGTGGGAGGCGGTTCGAGCGCACCTCGACGCTCCAGCTGGCGCCTTACGAGGTGCTCTGGCTGCAGGAGCTACCATCCTGAATCGCCCTCTATTCTGCTGACCAGCAAGTGCTCGACCACATCAGCCCGCCGCTGGCCTTCCTCGCGGGGCTGGTCTCCTTTCTCAGCCCCTGCGTCCTCCCGCTCGTGCCCGCCTATGTCGCCTACCTGGGCGGCCGGGCAGGCGAAGCGGAATCGCCTGTCCGCTCACGGCTGGTACTTGCGGGGGTCGCCTTCGTCGCCGGCCTGACGCTCGTCTTCGTCCTCTTCTTCTATGCCTTTCAGGCCGTCCTCTCCCCCTTTCTGCCAATCCTCGAGCCGGTGGCGGGCGTCCTGGTCATCCTGCTCGCCCTCCAGCTGCTCGGTGTCCTCCGTCTCGACTTCCTGCAGCGCGAGCACCGGCTGATGAAAACCGCGCCAAGCGGAGGCGGGGTGGCCGGCGGGCTGCTTCTCGGCCTCGGCTTCGCGACCGGCTGGACGCCCTGCGTCGGGCCGACGCTGGGCGCCATCCTGACCTCCGGCTTCGACCACGGCGCGACCGGCCAGGGCCTGCTCCTGATCCTTTTCTACAGCCTCGGGCTGGGGCTGCCCTTCCTGCTCCTGGCGGCCGGGTTCGAATGGGCGGCACCGGCGGTGCGCGCGCTCAACCGGCGCCGCCGGGTGATCGATTTCGCATCCGCCGGCGTGCTCACGCTGATGGGTCTGCTGCTGCTGACCAACCACCTGGCCTGGGTGACGCTCCAGTTCACCCAGCTGCTGCCTGACTGGGTTAACAAGGGCGTGGCACTCTAGACGTATGGACCTCGACCGGCTCCCGCCCCAATTGCGGCAGCTGCTCGATGCGTTGGCGAGCGCGATCCGCACCCGGGAACCCGCCATCCGGGCCAAGGTCGAGGCGCTCCGGCTTGCCAATCCGTCGTTCACGCAGGAGCAGCTGGCCCAGAAGCTGATCCGCGACACCCGGGTCCGGGTCGCCGCGACCGGGGCCGCCAGCGGCGCCGCCGCGATCGCTCCCGGGCTGGGCACCCTGCTCGCGCTCGGCGCCGCGACCAGCCAGGCGCTCTATGCCCTCGAGCAGGAGACCGAGCTGGTGATGGCGATCGCGATCATCTACGGCCACGAGCTGAGCGACTCCGACGAGCGGGTGCTCGAGGCGCTGGTCGTCGTCGGTATCGCCGGCGGGTCGGTCAAGCTGCGTGAGAACGTGCTCGTCGTCGGTGGCGAGAGGATCACGGTCGCCGCGTTCCGCGCCCTTCCCAAGGAATGGCTGGGGCGGGCCGGCGGCCACGTGCTCGCCCGCATCCTGGCGCGTGTCGCGGGCTCCCGCGCGCTCTCGACTATCGGCCGGGTGGCACCGCTCGCGATCGGGATGGCGGTCGGCGCCGGGTTCGACTGGATCACCGTCAGCGCCCTCGGCAAGGCCGCCATCCGCTACTACGGCCCGGGCGGCCCGGCCGCGAAGGCTCCCCGGCTAGCGGGTAAGGATCGAGGCCACGTCGAACTTGGCAACTGACTCGATCTGGTCGAAGCGGCAGAGCTCAGGCGGCTTGTCGGCGCGCCAGCGCCGGAACCCGGTTGCGTGTCGGAAGCGCTGCCCGGACTGCAGCTTGTCGTAAGCGACCTCGCACACCAGCTCGGGCCGCAGCCCCACCCACTCGGATTCCTTGCCGGTCGACCAGCGGCTCTTGCCACCCGGCATGCGGGACCAATCCTCCCCTCCATCCGCCTTCTTCATCCACTCCTCGGCGCCCTCCCGCAGCGGCTGCAGGGACGCGAGCAGCCTGCGCCGGG
>JALZAP010000202.1:3855-4328 GCA_030948245.1 Candidatus Dormiibacterota bacterium
GTGGCCGCGTCAAAGCTCGAGGTGTGGCCCACGTAGTGGAGGCTGCCCTTCTCGTCATAGAGGCCGAGGAGGAGCGAGCCGAGCGAGGTGCCATCCTTCGAGAGCCGGTAGCCGATGACGACGCAGTCCGCCGTCCGCTCGTGCTTCACCTTGACCCAGCCGCGCTTGCCGGGCAGGTAGGGCTGCTGCCAGGCCTTTGCGATGATGCCATCGAGGCCGGCTCCCTCGAAGAGGGCAAGCCACTCGCGGCCCACTGCGGCGTCGCGCGTGTAGGGCGTCAGGAGGACCGGCGGCTCGACTCCGGCGAGGAGCGCCTCGAGCCGCTTGCGGCGGGCGGAGAGGGGCAGCGGCCGGAGATCCTCGTCCCCGATCGCCAGGACGTCGAAGGCGACAAGCTGGCTGGGGATCTTCTCGGCCAGCATCCTGACCCGTGAGTCGGCCGGGTGGAGGCGGAGCTGGAGCGAGTCGAAGTC
>JALZAP010000012.1 GCA_030948245.1 Candidatus Dormiibacterota bacterium
GATGTACTGCATGGTGTCGTAGATCGCCAGGCCGGCCGAGACGACGCCACCCGGGCTGTTGATGTACAGGCTGATGTCCTTCTCCGGATCCTCCGACTGGAGGTAGAGGAGCTGGGCGATGACGAGGTTGGCGATCCCGTCATCGATCGGGGTGCCGATGAAGACGATCCGGTCCTTGAGGAGCCGGGAGTAGATGTCGAACGCCCGCTCGCCCCGGTTGGTGGTCTCGACGACCATCGGCACCAGGTAGTCGGCCACGCGGTCCATTTCGGTCATTATGCCCCTCAATTTCCAAGCTACTCCCCGGTTTTGGGGGCCGGCTTGGTGCCCGACGCGATCTCGACCAGCCTTTCCAGCGTCTTGAGCCGGGTCAGACGGTGCCGGAAGTACTCGACGGCGGTCTTGTTTTGGGTGAGCGTGTCGAGCTGGTCCTTCAGCTCCTCGTCCTTGGCCGCCTCGCTCATCAGGTAGCCGTACACCTCCTCGGTCGTCGGGTTCACGTCGAGCTTCCTGGTCGCCTCGCCGAGCACCATGTCGACGCGCAGCCGCGACTCGGCATCCGGGCGCGCCTTGGCCGCCCATTCCTGGGCGGTGGTGCCCGAGTAGGCGAAGTAGCGGTCGAGGCGGAGCCCCTGGCGCTGGATCCGCTGCTCGAGGTCCTCCAGCTGGTGGGCGACCTCGTGGTCGACCAGCGTCGCCGGAACCTCCACCTTGGCGCCCTCGACGACGGCCTGGAGAACCTGCTGCTCGTGGGCCAGGTCGTCGAACTTCCGCGCCTGCTCCTCGAGGTCCTTGCGGACGGCGATCTTCAGCTCCAGCGCCGTCTTCTGCTCGCCATTGGAGATCGTCTCGGCGGTGCGGTCGTTGAGCCGTGGGACGTTCTTCTGCTTTACCCCACGCACAGTCAGGCGGAGGTTGGCGCGCTTCCCGGCAAGCTCGCCGTCGACGGCGTCCTCCGGCATCTCCACCTCGGCCTCGGCGATCTCGTCGGTGCTCTTGCCGACGACGGCCACGCGCAGCTCGGGGATGAGCACGCCCTCCTTCACCTCGACCTCCATCGCCCGCCGAGCGGCGCTGGGGACCTCCCTGCCGCCGGTGCTGACGTCGAGGTCGGCGACGATCACGTCGCCTTCCTGGACCGGCCGCTCGACCGGCTCCAGCGACGCCTGGCTGTCGAGGAGCTCCTCCACGCGGCGGTCGACCATCTCGTCGGTGACCTCGGTGTGGGGGGACTCGACCCGGATCGACTCGAGGTCGGGAAGCTCGACCTTCGGCATCACGCTGACGGTCGCGGTGAACCGAGCCGGCTTGCCACGCTCGAACTCGATGACGTCGACGCGGGGCCGGTCGATGGGGTCGACCCCGCTTTCGCTCAGGGCACGGTTGACCACTTCGGGCACCAGCGCCTCGATCGCCTCCTCACGAATCGCCTGCGGCCCGAGGCGGGCTTCGACCACGGTGCGGGGCGCCTTGCCGGGCCGAAAGCCCTGGATCTTGACCTTCTGGGAGAGCTTGCCGATAACCTTCTCGTAGGTTCGTTCGACCTCGTCGGCGGGCACCCCAATGGTCAGCGCGACCTGGCTCCCGGGCAGCGTTTCACGGGAGATCTCGAGCTGGCTCAGGTCGGAGGAGGCCACCGTCGGATTCTAGGGATTGACTCGGATTCAGACCGCGCCCGGCGGTCCTCCGGTCAAGGCAGCGGGGGTATCGGCGGCTTGGGCTTGGGCGTCGGCGACGCCTCCACCGGACCGACGGTCGGATCGGGAGGCACCGCGCTCGGCTGTGCCGTGGGCGACGCGGTGGGCAGCTCGCCGGGCAGCTTGGGGACGCTCCGCTGGTCGGCCAGGAACCAGGCGTGAGGCTGGCTGGCCGGATCGCCGCGGACGACGTTGCTGGGCTGGCTGAACCAGCGGTCGCCGGGGACGCCGGCGAGCGACTCGGAGATGTAGCGGTGAAGGGCGGGAAGGATCGTCTGCTCGGCCGCCGAGCCACCGACCATTACGTGGTCGTTGCCCAGGGTGTCGCCGATCCAGAAGACGGTCGCGACGTCGGGGGTGAAGGCGAGGCTGACGTCGTCCTTGAAGTTGTCCGAAGTTCCCGTCTTGGCCGCCACGGTGCGGTCGGACCAGTGGAGCTGGGAGCTGAGGCCGAACAGCTGGCGGCGGTTGAAGTTGTCGGAGAGGATCTGGGCCGCGACGAAGCAGACGCCGGGGTCGACCGCCTGCCGCCGGCTGGCGTCGGGGTTCGACTGGTAGAGGAGCTTGCCGTGCGCGTCCTTCACGGTGAGGATCGACTCGACGTCGTGGTAGACGCCCAGGTTGGCGATGGTGGCGATCCCGTGCGCCTCATCGAGGACCTTGACCGGGAACCCGCCCAGCGTCAGCGCGGCGCCGTAGTTCGCCAGCGGCCCATTGATGTCGCCGTTGATGTCCAGCGGATAGAGGCCGACCGTTCGCATGAACTGGACCACGGTCGGGATGCCGATCGCGAGCTCGGTCTTCACGGCGGGGATGTTGAGCGAGTTGTCCCACGCCTCCCGAAGAGGGAGAGTGCCGTAGGTGCCGTGGGTGTAGTTGTAGATCGGCACGTTGGAACCGGGAACGTGGTAGGGGCTGGGGCCATCGACGATCAGGGACTCGCTCGTCACCTGCCGGGTGTTGATCGCCGCCGAGTAGGTGAAGACCTTCATCGAGGACCCGGTGTTGCGTGGCGACACGCCGATGTAGTCGAACTCGCCGGCTGTGCTGTTGTAGTCGTCGCTGCCGACGTACGCGATTATGTTGCCGGTCTTCGGATCGATCGCGACCGCCGCCGAGTGGAGCTGCCCGTTCCGGTCCCGCCAGCGGTTCGCGGCGAGGTTGTCGCGCACGGCGCGTTCGGCGATCAGCTGTTTGCCGTAGTCGAGCGTGGTGGTCACGTAGAGCTGCTGCTGCCCGGGCAGGAAGCCGAGCTTGCGCAGCTCGGACTGGACGTAGTTGACGAAATGCGGGGCCAGGAAGGTGTTGACCGGCGGGTGAATGCTGATCTTCTCCGCCTGCGCAGCGGCGGCGTCCTTCGGGCTGATGTCGCCCACACCGACCATCGCGTCGAGGACCTGCTTTTGGCGCCCCGCGGCAAGATCGGGATGGGTGACCGGGTCCCAATCGGTGGGCGCCTGGGGAATGCCGGCGAGGAGGGTGGCCTGGGCCAGGTCGAGGTCCTTGGCGTCCTTCTGGAAGTAGGTGCGGGCGGCCGCCTCCACGCCATAGGACTGCTCGCCGTAATAGCTGTTGTTGAGGTAGAGCTCGAGGATCTGGTTCTTGGTGTAGGTCTGGTCGAGCTCGTAGGCGAGGATGATCTCCTTGGTCTTCCGGGAGTAGGTCTGCTCGGGCGTGAGCAGGAGCTGCTTGGCGAGCTGCTGGGTGATCGTCGAACCGCCTCCGACAACCTGGCGATGGCGGAAGTTGTCATAGGCGGCGCGGGCGATGCCGGTCACGTCGAAGCCGGGGTTGCGGAAGAAGTTCTTGTCCTCGACGTCGATGGTGCCCTTGACCAGGTTCGGCGAGATCTTGTCGAGGGTCAGGAACTGGCGGTGGTTGCCATTGTTGCCGACGTCGGCCAGGAGGGTGCCGCCGCGGTCGGAGATGAACGTGTCACCGGTGAAGGTGGCCGCGTCGAGTCCCTTGACCGAGGGAAGCCCAGAGAGGTAGCGCTCGGCATAGACGTCGCCCATCCCGGCCAGGAGGAGGCCGCCGGCGATCACCACGGCGACGATCCGAAGCCGGCCGTTGCGCCTGGCGCGCTGACCCAGGGGAGCCCAGAAGGCGTGGATCCGGGCCCGGGTCCGATGCCCGCGCGAAGTTTTGAGTTGCTGTAAACGCTTGGCCACGAACTTCCCCGCGGATTCTAGGAGAGCTGCGGCCGCGATTTGGCGACACCGACGCGCCGAAGCAGGGCGAAGGGAGTCTGCTCGCTCTTCTGACCCAACGGGTTGTCCCGGAAAAGGTTTCTGACGAGCGCGGTGTCCACACCGTCGCTAGCGCCCAGCACGACGACGCCGATGTCGTTGGCGTCGACGATCGCGACCCCGCAGCCGAAACGCGCCGCGAGCTGGCGGGCGACCCGTTCGGGTTTGGCCGGCGCTCGTTTGGCATGGGTGTTGGAGGGCGGGATGGTGTAGGGCGTCGGCCCGTCGATGGCTGCGACCCTCGGGCCCGCCACCCGGTAGAAGGTCCCTCTCCGCCCGAACGGCCGGGTCGCGACCGAGGCGGCGGCGGCGATCAGGATTCGCGGCAACCCCACCTCCTCGATCGCGAGCTGCATGGTCTCGGGCATCGCGATCCCGATTCCGACCGGGCTCCGGCGCACGAAGCGAGAGAGCAGGCGGGCGGCGCGACCGGGGTGGATGTCCTCGACCGGCAGCGAGCGGCCCTGGCTGACGGCGACCGCCTTCTCGCTCAGTGCGAGCACATCCTCCCGCTCCACCTGCACCTTGACCAGTGCCTCGCCGAGGACATCGACGAGGTCGTCGCCAGGGATCACCTTGCGCGACTTGAGCGGAGCGCGGGCGTAGATCGCGCCGCCGGGGACCTGCTGGAAGAGGTGGCGCCCGGGATTGGGCCGGAAGGCCCGCAGGGCCGCTTCTGCCAGGGGCGTTCCGGCGATTTTCACAGCCGCCTCGTCACCCAGCCGGGCGAGCTCCGCGGTGGGCCGCTTGCCGGTCAGGGTTCCGCCCAGGGGCCCGAAGAAGGTCCGCAGCCAGACCTCCAGGTTGACTGTCCGCCAGATGAAGGGGTGCTCCTCGAGCCGGCCCTCGCAAATGGCGTCGAAGGCGTCCGCGACACCGAGGCCATCCCAGTAGGGCCGCGAGCAGAAGAGCGGCGAGCGGAGAAAGCCCTGAAGCCAGGCGCGCTCGGCCCTCAGCCAGCGGAACTCCGGAGTGGTGAAGCCGACCTTCCATCGGCGCAGCCGGATCTGGTCGGGGAGGGTGCCCTTGAGGCCGTCGCGGAGGATAGCGCGGCTCCACCCGCGGTCGATGATCGCGCGCGAGGGGAGGCGGAGGATCCACTCCACCAGCTCCTGGTCCAGGTAAGGCACCCGCGCTTCGATCGAAAAGGCCATCGAGTTGCGGTCCTCGTAGCGGAGGAGCGAGGGGAGGCTGAAGGTGGTCAGGTCCTGCAGCAGCCTCCGCTTCAAGTCGTCGCGGATCCGGGGGTCTTGTGCCGGTTGGATGCTCGCCCGAAACTCGTGCCGCACCAGCCGAGCGACGGGAAATCGCTTGCCGCGCTCGCTCAGCCGGCGGCGAAGGAGCGGCCAGAGGACGTCACGCGCCGCCCACGCCTCCCCGACCAGGCGCGTGTAGTCGCGTTCTCGGAGCAGCTGGCGGAGGTAGACGAACTGGTAAGGGACGTAGCCGGCCAGGAGCTCGTCGCCGCCCTGCCCGTCGAGCAGCACGGTCACCTCCTCGTGGGCCTTCCGCATGACGCACCACTGGGCGTAGGGGCCGGTCGAGACCATCGGCTCCTCCTGGTGCCAGACGACCTCGCCGATCTCCTCCAGGAACTGTTCGGCCTGGGGATGGACGAGGTGGCTCTCGGCACCGGTGGCGGCCAGCACCAGCTCGATGTAGCGGCGCTCGTCGATCGGATCGCCGTCGAAGACCGCGCTGAAGGTCTTCAGGTGATCGCCCATCGAGACCGCGTCTGGGACCTGCTTGTGGAGGAGGTCGGACATGAAGCAGACGATGGTCGAGGAGTCGAGGCCGCCGCTGAGGCAGGTGCCGACCGGGACCTCGGCGACCAGCCGCCGCTCGACCGACTTCTCGAAGAGGGCGCGAAACTCGGCGGGGTCCGCGCTGCCCGTCTCGGACAGCTCCGGCCGCCAGTAGGAGTGCTCGGTCACGCCGGACCCGTCGACGATCGCATAGCTGCCGGCGGGCAGGCTCCGGACGCCCTCGAAGAAGGTGTCGGGAAGGTTGTCGTGGAAACCTACGGAAAGGTAGTCATGGATCCGCTGGCGGCTCGGCGCGGTCCGCAACTTCCGCTCCTGGAACAGGCTCTTGACCTCGCTCCCCCAGAGCAGCCGGTCTCCGGCACGGGCGTGGTAGAGCGGCTTGATCCCGAAGTGGTCGCGCGCCAGCAGCAGCCGGGACCCCATCTCCCGGTCGTCGAGGAGGGCCACAGCCCACATCCCGTTGAAGCGGGCGAAGCACTCCGGTCCCCACTCCTCGTACCCGTGCACGATCACCTCGGTGTCGGACTTGGTCCGGAAACGGTGGCCCTTGCCCTCGAGCTCCTTGCGCAGCTCGCGGTAGTTGTAGATCTCGCCGTTGTAGACGCACTGGACCTTGCCGTCCTCGTTGCCGATCGGCTGCTGCCCGCCCTCGATGTCGATGATCGCCAGCCGGCGCATGCCGAGCGACGCACAGGGGTGGGCGAGGAAGCCGTCATCGTCGGGGCCCCGGTGACGGATGCAGGCGTTCATCGCCTGCAGCAGCTCCTGGTCGGGCGGGCCCCAGAACCCGGCTATCCCGCACATGAGCCGGACCTACCTCCGGAGGAGGGCGCGGCGGGCCAGCGCGAGCTCCTCCGGCTCGAGGGCGCGGAAGAGGAGGAGACCGGCGCCGTAGACCACCATTCCGACCAGTATCGCAAGCAGTACCGACCACCCGTGGGCCGTGCGGAAGAAGTAGAGGACGGCGCCCATCAGGAGACCGGCCAGGACGATCCGCCAGCTGAGGCGCAGCACCGGAACTGAGCCGAGGGCGCGGCGGACCATGAGCCAGCCGGTGACGAGCAGAGCGAGCTCGGTCAGGTTGGTGGCCCAGGCCGCGCCCAGGTAGCCGTAGGCGGGGATCAGGACCAGGTTCAGCCCGATGTTGACGACCAGGCTCACGGCCGCCGCCCAGGTGAAGAGGACCTGCCGATCCATGGCGTTCAGGGCGGCGATGAAGGCATTGGTGACGAACATCAGGAAGATCCCGGCCCCCAGCGCCTGGAGCGCCCGCGCGGCCTCTTCGAACTGGCCGCTGCGGTCGAAGAGCCCGTTGATCCCCGTTGCCAGGACGATGGTTCCGACGGTTATCGGCCAGCCGAGGCCGAGCAGTGCCTTGTAGAAGCGACCGGTCGCGTTGAGGAGACGCTCCTGAGACTCCTCGTGATAGACGGCGAGGACGGGAAACGCGACGGTGAGGATCGTCACTGGCACGAAGAGGAGCGCCTCCATCGGTTTGTAGGCGAAGAGGTACACACCGACCTGGCCGAACCCCTTGAAGTGGAGCAGGATCGGGACGTCGATCTTGAAGTAGAGGGTGGTGATGACGAAGGCGAGGGCGAAGGGAAGGCTCTTGCGAAACCAGGAGAGCAGGAAGGCAGGGTCGAACTCCCATCCCCAGCCAACCATCCGCTTGGCGCTGATGACGGCCACGAAATAGCAGCAGCTGAAGGCGTAGCTGACCACATAGCACCAGAGGAAGAAACCGACCCCGCGGTGGGACTGCACACCATAGAGCGTGCCCGCCAGCAGGATCACCGCCTCGCCGAGGATTGCGAAGGCCTCGTAGGTGAGCTTGCCAATTGCGTAGAACGTGCTTCGAAGCACGTTGGAATACGCGCTCATGACCATCAGGACGAACGCCGGCAGGAGCAGCGTCTGGAGTCCGCTGAGGCTCATCGTCACCGCCAGCACGGCGAGGGCGGGCAGTGCGAAGAGCGCCCGCGAGCTCAGGACGCTGCGCAGGTAGTGAGGGATCTGCTCGGGGTTACGAGCGGCCTCTCGCGTGTAGAGGGTGTTGAAGCCGAGGTCGATCAGGATCGAGATCAGCGCGGCGTAGGTGACGGTCGCCTGGAACTCGCCGTTGCCGACCCGGCCGAGAAAGTTGGCGGTCGTGAACACGGTGACGAGCGCGATACCGCGGGAGAGGACGCGCGCCACCAGCAGCATCGCCGCGTTGCCGACGGCGCGCGTGCCGAGCGACTGCTCGGGGTTGATCGGGCTGCCGGTCGCCTCGTCGGCCACTAGCGGCCCCGAAGCGATTGGCTCACTCGGCCAATTATCGGTTCAGTCGTACAGAGGGTTACTGACGGTCACGCTGATCTGGTAGTCGCCGCCGCCTCCCATGGCCCGCTGCCAGGCTCCCCCGTTCACCCGGCAGGCGACGTCCTCGGTTGCGGCGTGACCGATGAGCGGAATCGGTCCCGTGCAAGCGTCGATCAAGCTACCGTCCGGCTTGGTGAACCGGATGGTCACCATCGCGCCGGGGGTGGGTTCGATCTGGCCCGCGGAGTTGGTCACCGTCACCTTGGCGCCGCAGCTCGCGGCGTCGCACGAGAGTTTGGCGAGGGTGTCTTTGACGGCTGCGTACCTGGCCGGCAGGACCGTCGGGTCGGCGAGGTCGAGCGGCGAGCCGGGGACCTCCAGTGTGCTCACCCGGGAGAACTCACCGAACTCGAGATTGACCTCCGTGAAGCCGTCCTGGGGAACGGCGCCGACGGGCCGTTCGATCTTCAGCAGCTGGGGGTTCGCGCCGGCCGTGACGGTCACCTTCTCTGCTGCGTTGAAGAGCGTCACCGCCTTCTTCCCGGCGTAGGTGACCGATCTCGACTTGAAGCCCGCCTGGCCGACCAGGAAGGCGACCTCGAGCAGGACCGGGCTGGCGAGCTTCCTGGTGGAGATGAGGGGCTCGATCTGGGTGTCCGCGGTCGAGTTGAAGACCCACTTGCCGGCGAGGAAGGTGCCCAGCTTGCCGGGCGTGCCGGGGACGCTGGTGCCGGAGAAATAGGTCTTGCCGTCGCGATAGACGAAGGAGAGCTTGGCGGCCCTGCTGTCGTCGGTGATGCTCCCCCGGGCCCCCAGGGGATGGACGGCAATGACGTCCACGTCGACTCGCGGGATGACGCCGGTGAAGGTTCCCTGGACGCGGTAGCTGCTCGACTTCTCCAGGTTCCGGAAGGTGGTCTTCAGGAGCTGATCGGGCCTTGGTGCGGCCGGGCTTGCCGAGCCGAAACCGCAGGCGCTGAGCCAGATCGCGAACGCGAGCGACAGTGCGAGCGTAGTTGCCAACCCCCGCATGGCCGGGCATTCTGGCTGCCCCACGCATCCCTTGTCAATTCGCGGCCAGGCGCGCGAAAACGTCCTCCGGAGCGACCAGGCGCTCGGTCCTGGTGCCGGGGAAGTGGACCCTGACGCCCGGTTTGCCGGGCGCGCCGAGCTCCCAGCCGGCCTCGTAAAGGCGGGCGCATTCGGCGAGGTCCTTGGCCTGGGCAACCTGGCGGCCGTCGCTGAAGGCGACCGTCTGGGAGCGGGCGCCCGGGAAGCCGAGGCGTACCTCGCCGCCCGTCTTCAGGTTGTAGACGTAGTCGTCGAAGGAGCCGGTTGGAGCCGATGCCACCAGCTCTGCCACCGTCGGAAAGCTGCCCTCCCGCATCGCCTGTTTGAGGTCGCGGCGGGCGTTCATGGTGGCAAGCCGCTCCCGCCGCCGAAGCTCGGTGGCGAGAACGTCGCGCTCCGCGCGGAGCCGGTCGAGGTCGAGCTGGAGGGGCCGCATCCGCTCCCGGACGCCTTCGATCCGGCGCTCGATCTCGACTGCTTCGAGGGAGGTCAGATCCTCAGCCAACAGGGATCGTCGGTGGCAGGAGATTCGCCAGCTGGTCGAAGGGCGGCTCCTCGCCGGCCGCCGCATAGGACATCGCCGCGAGCCCGAGGATCATCGCGTTGAGCGCCTGGTAGGCGCCCCGTGGATCCTCCTCCCGAAGCAGGGCTTGGAGGGCGATACCGTCGACCGCGGCCACGATCGCCGCCGCCAGCTCGCGCGCCGGCAGGGGCGTTGGAGTGGGAAGCGAGCTCGAGACCTTCTCGATCTCGGCGACGACGTCGGCGAGGAAGTGGTTGGAGAGCTCGTTGAGGCGTCTGCGGACGCTCGGGTTGGTGAAGGCGACCGACTGTAGGTCGAAGAGCAGCCGCCAGTAGCCCGGCCGCTCGGCGCACTTGGCGGCGGCGGCGTCCAGGCCGACCGCGATCCGCCGGAGCGGGTCCTCGATGTCGGCGACAGCGGCTTTCCAGTCCTCCTGGACCTCGTTCTCGAGCGCCATGACGACCTCGCTCAGGAGCTCCTCCTTGGACTCGAAGTAGTAGTGGAGGAGCGCCTGGGCGACGCCCGCCTCGGCCGCGATGTCCTTCATCGAGGTGTTGGCGTAGCCGTTCCGCTCGACGACGGCGGCGGCGGCCTGGAGGAGGTGCGCGCGGCGGTCGGGGCGCGGGCGGGCCCGCGGCCGGCCGGCCGGTCGTGACCTCAATGCCACGCGCGAACCACTGGGCATCTCGCCATGATCCGATCGTAAGCGGTCGAATGCGCCGATTCCTCGGGGTCCGCCGGCAGAACGTCGGCGAAGGGCCGGTAGAGGGCCCGGAAGCGGCGCTCGCCGATCTGGCCGCGGGCCGAGATGGCCGCGTAGGCAGCGCCCGTAAGAGCCTGGACCCGGATGCTCTGTCCTGCTTCGGCGGCGGCCGCCATCGCCGGGTGCGCCGCGGTCGAGATGCCGAGGGCGACGACCAGGTTCCACGCCGAGTCCCAGTCATCGAGTCGCTCGAGCGTCCGTCCGGCCGCCGCCTCGACTCGTCTCCAATCGCTATCGCTGAAGCCGGCGATCCCGGCGTGGAAGCTGTAACTGGTCATCGCGTCCATGAGCGTGCACCTCGGTTGACTGAGCGGCCAATCAAATTGACTGATGAATCAATCAAAGCATTGTGAGAGCCTCGCTGTCAAGGTGATTTATCAACAGCCGAGTTGATTAATTGGGTAGACTTCACTTCGTGGACAAGCGCAAGGACGCGATTCTCGGTTTCCTCAAAGCAAGCGGGCACGCCTCGCTGGCAAACGTCGCCACGCACCTCGAGGTATCCAAGCAGGGGGCGCTCCGCCACCTCGAGGCGCTCCTCAGCGAAGGCCTTGTGGAAAAGTGCAACGAGCCCCATTCCGGGCCGGGCCGGCCCGAGCACGTCTACCAGTTGACCGCCGCGGCGGCTGACCACTTCCCGCATGCCCACCGCGAGCTCGCCGGCGAGCTTGTCAAGTTCATGGGCGCCGCCCAGCTCGAGCGCTTCTTCGCCGAGCGCGCGGCGCGAACGGAGGCGGCTATCGCGCCCGAGCTGGCCGGGCTCACCTTGGAGCAGAAGGTGAAGCGGATCGGGGAGCTGGCGTCGGCCGGCGGCCACATGACCGAAGTCATGGACAATGGGGATGGTTCCTTCGCGATCCGGCACTGCAACTGCCCGATCGCCGACGTCGCCGCCGAGACCGGCCATCCCTGCCACCGCGAGCAGGCGATGTACGAGCGGCTGCTCGGAACCTCGGTGGAGCGGACAACCTGGCTGGCGAATTCGGACGCAGCCTGCACGTATGTCGTCAAGACCAAGTAAGAACTGGAAAAGGGAAAGGAAAAAAACATTGGCTGACCTGGAGATCAAGGACCTGCGCGTGACCGTCGACAACCGGGAGATCCTCAAGGGCATCTCGCTTGGGATCAACAAGGGCGAGGTGCACGCCGTGATGGGGCCCAACGGCTCCGGCAAGTCGACGCTCTCGAACACGCTGATGGGCCATCCCGGCTATACCGTGGTTGGCGGCGAGGTCCGCTTCAAGGGACGCAACATCGTCGAGCTGACGCCCGACGAGCGGAGCCGGCTGGGACTCTTCCTCGCGCTGCAGTACCCGATCGTCGTACCCGGTATCACGATGAACAACTTCCTCCGCACTGCGCTCAACGCGCACCGCGGTTACGACGGCAAGGACAAGTCGAAGGCGGTATCGCCAAAGGAGTTCCGCTCCCTCGTCGAGCCCTTCCTGGACACCCTGAAGATCGAGAAGAGCTTTCTCAGCCGCTACATCAACGAGGGCTTCTCGGGCGGCGAGAAGAAGCGCGTCGAGATCCTCCAGATGGCCGTGCTGAAGCCTGAGATGGCGATCCTCGATGAGACCGACTCAGGCCTCGACATCGACTCAATCAAGTACGTCAGCGAGGCGATCAACAAGATGCGCGGCCCCGACCTCGGGGTCCTCATCATCACCCACTACACCCGGATCCTTGAATTCATCAAGCCTGACTTCGTCCATGTCCTCGTCAACGGCGGCTTCGTACTCTCCGGCGGCCCGGAGGTCGCCGACCGGCTCGAGGCGCATGGCTATTCGGAGTGGGTCGACGAACCCGCGACCGAGGAGGTGAGCGCGTAATGGCGGTAGCACCCAAGATCAACGTCGGCGACGACTACCGCGAGAAGTACGGCTTCTTCGATCCCGAGAAGTTCGTCTTCAAGGCCAAGCGCGGGCTCAGCAGGGAGATCGTCGAGGAGATCTCCTGGATGAAGCAGGAGCCGGAGTGGATGACCAAGCTGCGGGTCCGCTCCTACGAGATCTTCCTCCGCAAGAAGATGCCGACCTGGGGCGCCGACCTCTCGGTCATTGACTTCGACAACATCTTCTATTTCCTCAAGTCGACCGAGAAGCAGGGCACGACCTGGGAGGAGGTCCCCGAGGACATCAAGCGGACCTTCGACAAGCTGGGCATCCCGGAAGCGGAGCGCAAGTTCCTCGCCGGCGTCTCGGCGCAGTACGAGTCGGAGGTCGTCTATCACTCGCTGCACCAGAAGCTCACCGACCAGGGCGTGATCTTCACCGACACCGACACCGCCCTGCGCGAGCACCCCGACCTCCTCAAGGAGTACTTCGGCACCATCATCCCGCCGGGCGACAACAAGTTCGCCGCGCTGAACACCGCGGTCTGGTCGGGCGGGTCCTTCATCTACGTGCCGAAGGGCGTCCACGTCGACATCCCCCTGCAGGCCTACTTCCGGATCAACGCCGAGAACATGGGCCAGTTCGAGCGGACACTGATCATCTGCGACGAGGGCAGCTTCGTGCACTACATCGAAGGCTGCACGGCGCCCATCTACACGACCGACTCGCTCCACAGCGCGGTGGTCGAGATCATCGTCAAGAAGAACGCACGCTGCCGCTACACCACGATCCAGAACTGGTCGACCAACGTCTACAACCTGGTCACCAAGCGGGCCACCGTCTATGCCGACGCGACCATGGAGTGGGTGGACGGCAACCTCGGCTCGCAGATAACGATGAAGTACCCGTCGGTCTACCTGATGGAGCCCGGCGCGAAGGGGGACGTGCTCAGCGTCGCGTTCGCCGGCAAGGGCCAGCACCAGGATGCGGGCGGAAAGATGATCCACGTCGCGCCCAACACGACGTCGACGATCACCTCGAAGTCGATCTCCAAGAACGGCGGCCGGACCAGCTACCGCGGCCACATCAAGGTCTACCCGGGCGCCAACAACTGCAAATCGTTCGTCAAGTGCGACGCGCTGCTGCTCGACGACGAGTCGCGGTCCGACACCTATCCCTACAACGACGTCGACGCGGAAAACGTGACCCTCGGCCACGAGGCGACCGTCAGCAAGGTGAGCGACGAGCAGCTCTTCTACCTGATGTCGCGCGGCATCACCCTGAACGAGGCCGAGACGATGATCGTCAACGGCTTCATCGAGCCCTTCACGAAGGAGCTGCCGCTCGAGTACGCGGTCGAGCTCAACCGCCTCATCCAGCTCGAGATGGAAGGCTCGGTCGGGTAACCGCCATGCCTTTCTCACTTGAGTCCGTGGAGGAGATCGCCAGCCTCCACGGAGAGCCCGAGTGGCTGCGCGCCCTGCGGCGCGAGGCGTGGGACGTCTACGAGAAGATCGGCATGCCCAACCGCTCCGACGAGGAGTGGCGGCGGGTCGACCTCAAGGGCTTCAAGTTCGACGACTACGCGCCCTTCGAGTCCGCTAACGGCGGGCCTCCCGGCCTGCCGATCGAAGGAGCGGCGGGCGTCCTTCGCCAGCGCGGCTCGGAGCCGGGCAGGGTCGAGGTCGACGAGGAGCTGACCCGCAAGGGCGTCGTCTTCATGCCTCTGAGCCAGGCGGCCAGGGAGCATCCCGACCTCGTTCGCCGGCACCTCTTCACCGAGGTCACCGCGGACCGCGACAAGTTCGCGGCCGCCCATGCCGCCCTCTTCAGTGGTGGCACCCTCCTCTACGTACCCGACAACGTCGAGATCGAGCGGCCCATCCTTGGCCAGTTCTGGTCGAGCGGGGGCGGCGCGGCCGTCCTCCCCCACACCCTGATCCTGGCCGGCAAGAACTCGCGCTTCAACTACCTCGACGAGTTCCTCTCACCGTGGCTGGAGGAGTCGGCCTTCACCAGCGGCTCGGCCGAGATCTTTGTCGGCGAAGGCGCTCAGGTCGGCTACGTGTCGCTCCAGAAGTGGGGCCGCCACGCCTACCAGTTCGCCAACCAGCGGGCGCACATCCAGAAGGACGGCAGCGCCAAGATCTTCAACGTCACCCTCGGCGGCCGCTTCGCCAAGGTCCGCTGCGAGGCGAACCTGCAGGGTCACGGCGCGTCGGCCGAGCTGAAGGGCGTTTACTTCGCGTCGGGCGACCAGTTCTTCGACTTCCACACCCTGCAGGACCACCAGGTCGGCGATACCACCAGCGACCTCCTCTTCAAGGGCGCCCTGCAGGACGCCTCGCGCGCCGTCTACGCCGGGCTGATCCGGATCGAGAAGGGCGCGGCTCGCTCCGACGCCTACCAGGCGAACCGCAACCTGGTCCTCAGCGACAAGGCGAAGGCGACCTCGATCCCGATGCTCGAGATCGACAACAACGACGTCCGCTGCACCCACGGCGCGACGGTCGGACCGGTCGACCCGATGAGCCTCTTCTACCTCGAGTCCCGCGGCATCCCGCGCGCTGCGGCGCAGCGGATGATCGTCCAGGGCTTCTTCGGCGAGGTCGTCGACCGGATCCCCTTCGAGCAGGCGCGGAAGCTGGTCGAGGAGGAGCTGGAGGCGCGATTGGGATGACGAGGCACCGCGTCGCGGCCACCGACGAGCTCCCAACCGAAACCATGAAGAAGGTCCGGGTCGGCGACGTCGAGCTCTGCCTCGCCCACGCCGAGAACGGCGAGTTCTACGCGCTCAACGACATCTGCACGCACGAGGAGTTCAACCTCTCCGAGGGCGAGCTCTGGGGCCTCGAGGTTGAGTGCCCCCAGC
>JALZAP010000203.1:0-3494 GCA_030948245.1 Candidatus Dormiibacterota bacterium
CCTTCGGTGTGATAGACGCCGTCGGCGTCGATGTAGACGAAGACGTGCTCGCCACCGGTGACCCAATAGCCGGTGTTGCCGTTCACGTCGACCTCGGTCACCTTGCCATCGGCGGCGATCATCTTCGCGAAGATGCCCTTCTCGATCGCTCCCTTCACCTCGGTGATGACAGCGCCGCCGGCCAGGTCGAGCTCGACCTCGCCGCCCGGTGGTCCACCGTCGAAGCGAACCGATCGGATCTCTTCCGGCGGACCCGGCGTCAGCACCGGGAAGCCGGCGAGCCGGCGCGCCTCGTCGAGGGACACCGCGCGCGAATTCGGGTTGAGCGGGGGGGAAGGAGACGGGAGCACCTTGACCTTCTGGAACTGGAGGCCGGGCAGACCGAGGAAGCCGGCCACCACGCGGCGGGCCTCCGGGTTCACGGCGACCACGCCGGCCAGGGCGATCAGCACGACCGCGGCCGCCGCCAGGGCGACGCGCCACCGCCGCCAGGCCGGCTGGGGGCGGATCCGAGCCCGAATGGCCCGAGCAAGGTCGGGCGTGGCGGGGTAGACCATCTCGGCTCCGAGCTCGTGCAGCCGGCGCTCGAGGTCAGTCGTTGCCATCGAGCTTTCCTCTCAGCTTCGCCAGCGCCCGCGAGAGCCTTGACTTGACGGTTCCTTCGGCGATCCCCAGAGCGGCAGCCGTCTCCTGGCCGGAGAGCTCGAGGAAGTAGCGCGATACGACGACCAGCCGGTCGTCCTCTTCGAGCGACTCGACCGCAATGAGGAGCGCCTGCCGGGTGGCCTGCTGCTCGACGACGTCCTCCGGCGAAGGAGGGCCGGCCGCCGTCCGCGAGGCGCTCAGCGTCCGCAGCTCCATCTGCACCCGCCGGCCGGCGGCTCGCCGCCGGTTTCGGGCTTGGTTGGCAACGATGCTGAGCAACCAGGGTCGGAAGGGCGCGCCCAAGCGGAAGCCGCTCAGCGCCCGGTAGGCGTTGACGAATCCGTCCTGGGCCACCTCTTCGGCATCAGCCGCCGAGCCGGTCAGCAGGTAGGCGGTTCGAAAAGCGATGTCTGAATGAAGGCGCACAAGTTCCTCGTAAGCGCCGGCGTCGCCCGCCCGCGCCCGTTCTACCAGGGTCCCGTCGTCCAGCGGCCGGACCTCCACTTGCTGGGTTCCCGTTCTCCTGTTACACCGGCCGCCTGTTTGGGTTCCAGCGCGGCAACCGAAAAGTCACCGCGTGATTCTCGGCCGAAAGCAATCCTCTGCCTTAACCGGGCCGTTTGGGTTCTGCCGGGTCGCTGACCCTAGAGTGAAGTCCGCGTGAGGCTTGCCGGACTCCTGGTCGCCCTTTTCCTGGTCCCCGCCACAACCCTCGCGTGCGCCACCGGCGCGGTTTCCCCAGGCCCGATGGTGTCCGCTGTGCCGGCATCGGCCACGCCGGTTGCCGAGAGCGCAGCAAACCCGTCGCCCGCTCCGGCTGGGTCGCTGCCGAATCTCAGCCTGACGCCGGGCGAGACATTCGCGGGCGTCACCGCCGAGCAGGTCTGCGTTTCCGGCTACGCCGGACGTGCCCGCAACGTGCTGCTCGAGCAGTACCGCCAGGTTCATGCGTCCTACGGAATCGCCTATCCCGAGCCCGCGGGCACCTACGAGCTCGATCACCTGGTGCCCCTCGAGCTGGGCGGCAACAACTCCAACCGCAATCTCTGGCCTGAACCCGCCCTGCCGGTGCCCGGCTTCCACCAGAAGGATCTCCTCGAGAACTACCTCCACGCCGCGGTCTGCGGCGGTCGCATGTCACTCGCAGACGCCCAGTCGGGGATCGCCGCCGACTGGATCGCCCTCTATCGCCTCTATCTCCCGGGCTAGAGTTCTAGCAATGCCGGTCAGGAAGAAGAAGATGCTGGCGCTGACCGGCGCCGGTGACGACGGGACGACGGGTCTGCTCGGGGGCGGCCGGGCGCGCAAGGACGACCCCCGGATCGAGGCGTTCGGGACCGTCGACGAGGCGTCGAGCGCGATCGGCCTGGCCAAAGGACTCACCGCCGACGGTCGCGTCCGGGAGCTCTGCGAGGAGCTCCAGCGCGGCCTGTATCGCCTGGGTACGCAGCTGGCGACCGACCCGGCGGAGCCTGGCAAGTTCGGCGCCGTCGAACGGGCCGACGTGGTTCGGCTGGAGACGATCGCCGCCGGCCTCGAGGCCGAGGTGCCGATGCCGGCCGGCTTCATCCTGCCGGGCGCCACGCCGGCCAGCGGGGCGCTCGACCTCGCCCGGGCGGTCGTCAGGCGGGCAGAGCGGCGCTGCCTCGCCCTTCCCGGTGTGCCGGCCGAGGCGATGGCCTACCTGAACCGGATGAGCCTGCTCCTCTTCATCCTCGGCCGCTACGAAGAGCATGGGGCCGGGGTGGAGACGCGGCCGGCCAAGGCCGGTTCCAAATAGGGCCAGCGCCTAAACTGAGTCGAACTTAACCTCCTCCAAAATGCCGATCCATCCGAGCATCATGCAGACGCTGATCTTGCTCCTGGCGGTCGTCCTGGTCGCCTTTGCCGGCGCCTGCGCCTACCTCTATGTCCGTCTCTTCGTGCCTCGGCGGAGTGCCTGGCTCGATGACTTCACCTTCACTCCCTGGGAGTTCCAGGCCGACTACGAGGAAGTCGAGCTGGAGACCGCCGATGGGGTCCACTTCGGGGCCTGGTACTTCCGCCAGCCGGGATCGCCACAGACGATCGTGGTGAGTCCGGGCCACAAGGGCCAGCGGCAGGCGGTGCTGGGGATCTGCATCCTGCTCTGGCGTAAGGGCTTCAACGTCGTCACCTACTCCTACCGAGGCATGCCCGGCAGCGACCGGCGCCGGGTGACGCTGGGCATCGACGAGGTCAACGAGCTGCAGGCCGCGATCGCCTTCGCCCGCAAACGCGTCAAAGGCGCGCGGATCGGGCTTCTCGGCTACTCGATGGGCGCTGTGGTCTCACTCCTCGGCGGCGCGGGCGAGCCGTCGATCGAAGCATTCGTCCTCGACAGCCCCTTCAGCGACCTGGGCCGGCTGCTGAAGGAGAACATCGCCCACCTAACCCATCTGCCGGGTGCGCCCTTCGTCGGGGCCCTCGACCTCCTCCTCCGCCTGCGGAGCGGCCACCGGCTCGCCGAGGCGAACCCGCTGGCGGTCCTCAGCGCGCTCGAGCCGCGGCCGCTCTTCTTCATTCATGGCGGCGCCGACGCCACGACCGGGGTTCATCACTCGCGCCTCCTCTACGACAACTACCGCGGGCCCCGCGAGATCTGGGTTGTCCAGGGCGCCCCCCACACGGGCGCCTACTTCGCCGACCGCGAGCTTTACGTGGAGCGGGTCGCCGCCTTCTTCGGCCGCCACCTGGGACTGACGCGGCCGAACCAGCTCCGGCTGATCGAAGAGGAAGAGGTCTCCTAGCCCCCCAGGAGCTTCGCGGCCACGCCGATCGCCCCGGCCGCGGCGCCGCCGGCGCTGCTCGCGTTGGCGCTGTCGCCCATG
>JALZAP010000203.1:3504-4313 GCA_030948245.1 Candidatus Dormiibacterota bacterium
TACATCGACTGGATGCCCAGCCGCCCGGGACCGTGGAAGCGGTTGAAGACGAGGTTGCCGGAGCCGGCGAAGATGCCGGAGCGAAGGCCCATCACCTTGATCTCCATCCGGATCGACGCGTCCTTGAAGAGCCAGCCGCCCGGCTCGACGTCGATCACGTCGCTCGGCCCCAGGACCACCTCGAAGATGTTGCCGTAGCCGTGCAGGAAGACGATCCCCTCGTACTGCTCGGCGGTGAAGCGGTCGATGAAGAAGCCGGTCGAGCCGAAGAGCATGTTGGCGATGCCCCTCACCCGGGTGAAGGTGTAGGCGACGTTGTCGGTCGCGGCCAGGAACTGGTGCTCGCGCACCTCGATCGACTGGCCGGGCTGGAGGTGCATCGGCACGATCTGGCCGACTCCGTCGCGGGAGAAGGCGATCTGGCCCTGGCCGGTGGCGTGGGTCAGGAAGATCGGCATCCCGGCGATGAACCGCTTGAACGCTCCCTTCATCGGCTTGAGGGCGATGTCCACCGTCGGTTCCTTCCAGAGCAGGACGTGATGCTCGAAATAGGCAGGGATCGAGCCGCCCAGCTGAAGCCGGAGGACCGGCACCAGCTCGCCCTCGACGTGATAGAGCAGGTTGGGGCCCTGGCCGTCCTTGTGAACGGTGGGGAGCTGGGTCGGGATCGGCATTCGCTGCCGAAAGGTTACTTGTTGTAGATGAAGCCGATCAGGGGCACCTGGCCGGGCCTGATCACCCGCTGCGAGGTGACGCCGAAGCCCCGGAAGTTCGCCTCCGAGACCTGCCAGGAACCGTCGGCGGCGACG
>JALZAP010000204.1 GCA_030948245.1 Candidatus Dormiibacterota bacterium
AGGGATGGGAAACCAGTCGACCGGGTGGGTGCCGTGGGGCGGCCAGGGGTTGTGGGACGCGAACAGGTAGAAGTAGCTCCCGAAGAGCGTCCCGAAGAACATCACCTCGGATGCGAGGAAGATGTACATCCCCATCATCTGCGGCGACAGCCGCGGGTGGACGGGGACGTTGTCGACGGTCGTCGGGGCGGCGGCTACTGCCATCTAGTGGTGGGCGTCGCCGTGGCCGGCGTCGGCCGGGTCGTCCTTGGGAAAGAGGCGCACGTCCTCCAGCATCCAGCCCGCGATCGCCAGGATGAAGAAGATCACGCCGATGACCGCCAGGATGATCCTGACAACGGAGGCGAAGGGGATCGCCGCGAAGGCGAGGAAGAAAACGCCGGCGCAGACCAGGATCGGCCACCGGCTGGAAGGAAAGATGTGGATGCCCAACTCGTGGGCCTTCTCCTCGAAGTCGACCATGATCAGGTTCGGCGACTCGACCACCGGCGTGTCGTCCCACTGGTGGATGTACATCCGGGAGGGATCAGCGAGCCGCCAGGTCCGATAGGCGCGGGCCGCGGCCACACCGTTGGGCCAGAGGCGGAAGCCGCAGTTCCGGCAGAACCACCCGAAGCGGGCGGTCAGCAGCCCGCAGCGAGGGCAGTCAATACCGACGGCGGGGTTCTCGGTGTCGACGTAATCCGCGACATGCGCCATCGTTTGGAGCCGATTCTAACAAGGCCCGCGCCGACGGGAACTGCTCTCAGCCCGCACCTATAATCGGGGCGGATGACCGGCCTTCCTCGTCGCCTGCGCGTCGTACTGGCCGTGATCATCGCCGCAACCGCGGTCATGATCGCCGCTTCGCCCGCCCTGGCGAACGGCCTCAGCCTGATCTTCCCCGACCCGGTCTCGCCCAACGGCCAGCGGATCTACGACCTCTATGTCCGGATCACCTACCCGGCGATCGTGATCTTCGTCGGCGTCGAGCTGACCCTCCTCTACATAATCCTTCGCTTCCGCCGCAAGCACCCGGCACAGGTCGGGGCCTCCTGGCACGGCAACACACCGCTCGAGATCATCTGGACGGTTATCCCCGTCCTCATCGTCGCCTACATCGCGTTCGTCTCCTACACGGTGCTGGTCCAGGACTTCACGACCGAGGCGGCCAACGCCAACACCGACATGAACGTCGCGGTCAACGGCGTCCAGTTCAGCTGGAGCTACACCTACGACGAGGGCTTCACGGTTCAGAACGAGATGGTCGTGCCGGCCGGGAAGATGGTCCACATGACCTTCGACTCGGACAACGTGATCCATTCCTGGTGGGTCCCGGCGCTGACCGGCAAGACCGACGCCGTGCCTGGCTACACCAACCAAAGCTGGATCAAGGTCGACCCGAGCGTGCTCACCAACTGCCCGGTGGGCAACGATCGCCACCCCGACCAGGCCACCGGCGGCTGCGTGTTCCACGGTGAGTGCGCCGAGCTCTGCGGGGCCGGCCACGCCACCATGCAGATCGACGTGCTGGTCGTGTCCCAGAGTGAGTTCGACTCCTGGGTGGCGGCGCAGAAGGCGAAGGCGACCGCTCCGAGCCCCAGCCCGAAGCCCAGCGGATCGCCGTCAGCATCTCCTTCACCGTCGGCATCCCAGCCGAGCGCGTCCCCATCCGCCAAGCCGTCGCCTTAGAGTGGAGTTGAGATGGCAACCGTAACCGCGCCACCGCCGATCGCCGTCCCCGAGGCGTACGAGCGCTCGGTGTTCGCGCCGATCACGACCTGGATGACCACGACCGACCACAAGCTGATCGGGATCATGTACATGGTCACCAGCTTCCTGGCCTTCCTGGTGGCGGGGATCTTCGCGCTGATAATCCGGGTCCAGCTCGCCCAGCCGAACATGAACGTGGTCGACGCCGAGACCTACAACCAGCTGGTCTCCGCCCACGGGACGACGATGATCTTCTTCTTCGTCACCCTCTTCCTGACCGGGATCGCCAACTACATCGTCCCGATCATGGTCGGCGCCCGCGACATGGCCTTCCCGCGGGTGAACGCGCTCGGCTTCTGGCTGGTTCCGGTGTCGATCGCGATCTACTATGCAGGCTTTGTCGCCGGCGGAGCGCTCAACGCCGGCTGGACCGGTTACCCCCCGCTTACCTCGAAGCAGTTCAACCCCAGCCTCGGCGTCGACCTCTGGACGCTGTCCCTGATCGTCTGGGCCATCAGCGGGATCATGGCCTCGGTCAACTTCCTCACCACCATCCTCGCCCTGCGAGCACCGGGCATGAACCTGCTCCGGCTGCCGCTCTTCGTGTGGGCGCAGATCTCCACCTCGCTCCTGCTGCTGATCGTCGGCGCGCCGCTTGCCGGAGCGATGATCCTGACCGAGATCGACCGCCAGTTCGGAACCAACTTCTTCACCGCAGCCGGGCGCCCGGTGCTCTACCAGCACCTCTTCTGGTTCTTCGGACACCCCGAGGTCTACATAATGATCCTGCCCGGTTTCGGCATGATCTCGGAGATCATCCCGGTCTTTTCCCGGAAGCGGATCTTCGGCTACGAGACGATGGTCCTGGCCATCTTCGGGATCGTCTTCCTCTCGATGGGCGTCTGGGCCCACCACATGTTCACGGTCGGGCTCAACGTCTACGTCGAGACCGCCTTCATGGCGATGACCGCGCTTATCGCGGTGCCGACGGGGATCAAGTTCTTCAACTGGATGGCCACCGCCTGGGAGGGCGCGATCGAGTTCGCCACGCCGATGAAGTTCGCCTTCGGCTTCCTCGCGACGTTCCTGATCGGCGGCATCACCGGCGTCTACCTGAGCGCGGTGCCGGTTGACACCCAGCTCCACCAGAGCTACTACATCGTCGCCCACCTGCACTACGTGCTCTTCGGCGGCAGCGTCTTCACAATCTTCGCCGGCATCTACTACTGGTTCCCCAAGTTCAGCGGCCGGATCCTCAGCGAGCGGCTCGGCAACTGGAACTTCTGGACAATGTTCGTCGGGTTCAACGGCACCTTCCTCGTCATGCACACGCTGGGCCTCGACGGAATGCCGCGGCGGATCGCCACCTACGCCCGGCAGGACTGGGCGGGGACGAACTTCTTCATCACCGCCATGTCCTTCCTGCTCGCCTTCTCGGTCCTCCTCTTCGTCATCAACGTCCTCTACAGCCGCCGCCACGGCCTGATCGCCGGTCCGGATCCCTGGGACGGCAACACCCTGGAATGGGCGACCACCTCACCGCCGCCGCCCTACAACTTCGAGCGGGTGCCAGTCGTCCGGAGCCTGATGCCGCTCCGTGACCTGAAGCTGGCGGCGGCGGGCAGGGAGCCGGTCGAGCACTAGCCTCCGTCGCACTGCCTGCAGGGCGGCGAAGCGACAGATGGCGACTGCGGACAGCCCTCAGTGGGAAGCCAGGGCTTCCGGGGCCGCCTCAGCACGAGCCCGGGAGAGCCAGCGGAAGAAGATGTCGAGGATCGCGACCAGGTAGCTGAGCTTGCCGATCGCCATGAGGACGACTCCGGCGAGGACCTGGTCGGTCACCGGGTCGAGGCCGGGGACGAAACGCGGCGCCTGCTCGTAGAAGGGATAGAAGGTGCTTCGCCCGAACATCAGGATGACCGCCACGGTGTCGGCCGCAATGGTGCCGAAGACCAGGTAGAGCACCCGCCCGACGTCACCGAGCCGCCAGCGCGCGGCGGCGGCAGTAACGCTCACGACCGGCCACCAGAAGAGCGCTCCGCCGGCCATGAAGGTCAGGTGCTCGAAGACATGGACCGACTCGGAGCGGACGGCCAGCTCATAGAGGACGGGAAGGTGCCAGGCGCCCATCACGACGGCGAAGGCGAGCTGGGCCGGGATCGGCTCGCTCGCCGCCCGGAGGCCGGGTATCCGGACCAGCGCCACCACCATCGACGGCGTCAGCGCGAGCAGCAGGAGCGGCGGCGCCACCAGCCCGAGGAGGACGTGCTGGAGCATGTGGACGCTCTGCAGGTAGTGGTCGCTGACCGTGTCGATCGGGGTTTCCAGGGCGACCCAGATGGTCAGCAGGCCGGCTGCGAAGTAGAGCGCCCGTCGCCGGCCGACGGGGGCGTGCCGGCCGGCCGATGTCCCGTAGGCGAGGGCGAGCAGGAGCAGTCCGGCGTAGACGGTGGGGTCGAACGGCCAGCTCAAAGGGGCGGCGCCGCTTTAATCAGTGACCTGCGGTCGGCGGCCTGGGACCTGCGGCAGGCGGTCAGCGGCCGGCGATCGGCGGTCAGTGACCGGGCGGCGGCTCGCCTCGGCGGCGCCGCGCCGGGGGTGCCGGCTCGGCGGCCGGAGC
>JALZAP010000205.1 GCA_030948245.1 Candidatus Dormiibacterota bacterium
CAAGCGCAACCGCGTCGAGCGCGATCAGCCACGGGTTGCGGACCAGGACCAGCAGCAGCAGGCAGACGCTGAGCATGCCCAGGTTGGCGGTTATGCAGAGCGCGTAGTACCAGGGCTGCTTGGTGAGAAGGCCGGCGTCCTTGACCCGGCGCTTCAGGAGCGCGTAGTCGGAGGACTGGGGAGGATCAGGCTGGGCTCCCGCGCCGATAGCGACGCGGGTCTGCAACACCGAAGCAACAGTACGCTCATTTTGCGGTGGTTGTTGCGATAACCGCGGGACGGCCCCGGCGACTGCCCCGGGCTAGGTCGGACTTGGGCTGGGGGTCGGCTTGGGGCTGGCTGGCGGCGCGGGAACGACCTTAGCACGGCCCTCGCCCGGTTCAAAGCCGGGAGGAAAGCCCGGCCGCCCAGGGCGGAATCCGCCTTCCGGCCCTTGCTGCCCGTTCGGCCCCTGGAACGCGGATTGAGCCGGTTCGGCAGCACCACCGAGGACGACGCCCGTGCCACCGAGCAGAAGACCTACCGCCATCAACGCCAGGGCCCCGATCAGGAGAGTGCGCTGGCTCACGGGTTCTTTTCGAGCGCCGCCCGGGCCTTCTCGTAGTCCGCGACCGTCGTCTCGCCACGGGCAAGGCGCTCGTCCAGGATCTGGCGGGGAGTCAGCGGCGTGGGCGGCGCCGGCGGCAGGGCACCCGGGCGGTTGACGTAGGAGCGGAAGGCCCAGACGGCCAGCACGATGACGCCGGCCCAGAAGAGAAGCATCCCCAGGCCCACCAGCACGTGTCCAAATCCGAACATCAGGTTCAGACTCGTCGATGAAGCTGAAGCGAGCATTAACTCGAGCGGCATAGAGTTGCCCCGGATGGCTGTCATCACCCGCAACCTCGTCAAGCCGAACGCCTACTTCGACTCGGTGGCGCTGATGCGGATAGCCGCCAGCCTCGATGCCCGACCGGAGGTGGTCGCCGCGTCGCTGATGATGGGGACGCCGGCCAACCGAGAGCTCCTCGAGGAGGCGGGCCTGCTTGCTCCCAACGGTAGGTCGGCAGGTTCGAACGACCTGGTTCTCGCGGTGCGGGCCGACGAGGAGATAGTGGATGCGCTTCTCGGCGTAGCGGAAGCGGGTCTCGATTCGGGCGGGCCGGTGGCGGACGGCCGCATCGGCCAGGTGCGCCCCCGGATGCTGGACCAGGTCGAGGGCGCCAACCTTGCGATGATCTCGACGCCGGGGCCCTACGCGGCGGCGGAGGCGCTCAAGGCTCTCAAGCTCGGCCTCCATGTCTTCCTGTTCAGCGACAATGTTCCGCCCGAGGAGGAACTGCTGTTGAAGCAGGAGGCGGCCCGGCGGGGACTTCTCGTGATGGGCCCGGACTGCGGCACCGCGATCATCAACGGCGTCCCGCTCGGCTTTGCCAACGCAGTCCGGCGGGGCGACATCGGGTTGGTCGGAGCGTCTGGTACCGGCAGCCAGGAGGTCTCCTGCCTGGTCGACCGGGCTGGCGCCGGGATCAGCCAGCTGATCGGGGTCGGCGGCAACGACCTCTCCGAGGCGATCGGGGCCGGCTCGATGCTGTTCGCGCTCGACGCTCTCGCTGCGGACCCGGCGACGCGGGTCATCGTGCTCGTCTCCAAACCGCCTGCCCCCTCGGTGGCGGGGCAGGTCCTCGAACGGGCCGCGCGAGCCGGCAAGCCGGTGGTCGTCAACTTCCTCGGCGTGAGCGTCGAGGCGAGCGGCAACCTCCACCCCGCGGCCACGCTGGAGGAGGCGGCCCTCCTCGCGGCTTCCCTGAGCCTCGGTCACGCCGTCGCCCGAGCCGACCATCCGGCCCTCCCGTCCGGCCTGGCCGCGCGACTGGGCACCGGGCGCTCCGCGATCCGCGCCCTCTACTCCGGTGGAACGTTCGCCTACCAGGCCGAGCTCCTTTTGGGCGAGGTGGCGACCAGTGCCGGCCACTGGATCCCAGGGCGGCCGGTCGTGCTCCCGCCCGGCCACCTGGTGCTCGACCTCGGAGATGACCAGTACACCGTCGGGCGCCCCCATCCGATGATCGATCCCAGCCTCCGGGTCGAGTTCCTGCGCGCCGCCGCCGCAGCGCCGGACACCGCGGTGATCCTGCTCGACGTGGTCCTCGGCACCGGCTCGGCCGCTGACCCGGCGGGCGCGCTGCTCTCCGCGATCCCCGCGGCCGAGGGTGGGCCGCTCGTCATCGCGCATGTCTGCGGCACCGTGGCCGATGCGCAGGGCCTCGATCGCCAGGAGGCGTTGCTCCGCGGGGCCGGCGTGATCCTCGCTCCCAGCAGCACGGCCGCGGTCCGGCTCGCCGGCGAGGTTCTCGCCGCGCGGGGAGCGCCGGCGTGAGCAGCCTGGCCGAGCTCCTAGCGGGCGACCTCCGGGTGGTCAACGTCGGCCTCGCCTCCTTCGCCGAGCCGGTCCAGGCCGCCGGAGGGACGGTGACGACCCTGGACTGGCGGCCGCCCGCCGCCGGCGACGCGGAGTCGGCGCTCCGGCTCGCCCGCCTCTTCCGTGAGGAGCGGATCGAGGCCGCCAACGCGACCGCGATCGAGCGCGTGCTGGCCGCGCAGCCGATGCTGGTCGACTTGCCGCTCGCCGGGGAGGCGATCCCCGAGCTCGCCGCTGGCCGCCTCCTCCTTCACGCGGGACCGCCGATCGAGTGGGAGCGGATGTGCGGTCCGATGCGCGGCGCGATTGCGGGCGCGATCGTCCTCGAGGGCTGGGCGGAGAATGTCGAGACCGCCGAGAAGATGGCCGCGGCGGGCGAGGTCGACTTTGCTCCGGCACATCATTTCGACGCCGTCGGGCCGATGGCTGGCGTCGTCTCGGCATCGATGCCGCTCTTCGTCGTCGAGGACGCCGCCACCGGGCGGCGCGCCTACAGCACGCTCAACGAGGGCCTCGGCAAGGTGCTTCGCTACGGGGCCAACGACGTCGAGGTGCTCCGCCGGCTGCGCTGGATGAACAACGAGCTGGGACCGGTCCTGAAAGCCGCGCTCCGGTCCCTGGCGGAGCCGATCAACGCCAAATCGATAATCTCCCAGGCCCTCCAGATGGGCGACGA
Organism: Candidatus Dormiibacterota bacterium; assembly: GCA_030948245.1. GTDB lineage: Bacteria > Chloroflexota > Dormibacteria > Dormibacterales > Dormibacteraceae > UBA6019. Next base: position 3,078 of record JALZAP010000205.1, read on the forward strand.
GTGCCACAACCGGAACATCGCCGCGACCTCGCTCCTCGCCCGCCAGCTGGCTCCCGCGCTCGCCGGCCAGGGCGAGCCCGGGATCCGGGCGCTCGAGTTCCTGCGCGACAACAACTTCTTCTTCCTCAACCTGTCGATGGCGTCCTGCAAGCTGATGCTTCTCGCCGGCCACGACGTGGCCGGCTCGAGCCTTGTGACCACCATGGCCCGCAACGGGGTCGAGTTCGGGATCCGGGTGAGCGGTACCGGGGACGCCTGGTACACGGCGCCGGCGCCGGTCCCCGAGGGTCTCTACTTTCCCGGCTACGGACCCTCGGATGCCAATCCTGACCTGGGCGACAGCGCGATCACGGAGACGGCCGGGATCGGCGGTTTCGCAATGGCCGCCGCGCCCGCGATCGTCGGTTTTGTCGGCGGCACCTTCGCCGAGGCGATGGCTTACAGCGTCGAGATGGGGACCATCACGCTGGCCCGCAACCGCGAGTTTCAGCTCCCCACCTTGGGGGTGGGCGCGGCCACCGGCATCGATGTCCGGCGCGTCCTCGACTCCGGCTCGGAGCCGGTCATCAACACCGGCATCGCGCACCGCCTGCCCGGCGTGGGCCAGGTCGGGGCCGGTATCTGCCGTGCACCGCTTGGCTGCTTCACGAAAGCGCTCGCGGGCCTCGAGGCGGTTCTCCGGGCGGCCTCATGAGCCGCACCGCGGTCGTGGCGATCGGCGGCAACGCGCTGGTCACCGACAACGCCCACGGGTCTATTCACGACCAGTTCGAGGCCGCCCGGCGGATCTCGCGGCAGGTCGTCCAGATGGCGACCGCCGGCTGGACGGTCGTCGTCACCCACGGCAACGGGCCGCAGGCGGGCAACATCCTCCGCCGCTCCGACATCGTCGCCGGGATCGACGCCTCGATTCCCCGGATCGGCCTCGACGTCGCGGTGGCCGACTCCCAGGGTGGCATCGGCTACATCGTCGCCACCTCGCTCACCAACGCGCTGCATGACGCCGGCAGCGATCGGAAGGTGGTCGCGCTCGTGACGCACACGCTGGTCGACGCCGCGGACCCCGCCTTCGCCAACCCGACAAAGCCGATCGGGTCCTTCCTCGGCAGGGAGGAGGCGGAGCGGCTCGCCCGGGCGGAAG
>JALZAP010000206.1:0-3428 GCA_030948245.1 Candidatus Dormiibacterota bacterium
GTCATCCTCGGTGGCGGGGCCATCGGGGTCGAGCTCGGACAGGCCTACGCCCGGATCGGCTCCCAGGTCCACCTGATCGAGGGCGGCCCGCGCCTGGTTCCCGCCGAGGAGCCGGAGGCGGGCGAGCTGCTCGGCGAGCACCTTGCCGGCGAGGGGATCGCCGTTCACCGGCAGCACAAGGTGGTCGCGGTCGAGAACGACCTCGGCGGGGTCAGGGTCCGTGTCGACGGCGCTCCGCCGATCGAGGGCGACGTGCTCCTGGTGGCGACCGGCCGGCGTCCGCGGCTGGCGACAGTCGACCTCGCGGCCGCCGGCCTTTCGACCAACGAACACGGTTGGCTCAAGGTCGATCCCGACACGCTGCTGGCCGGAGACGGCATCTACGCCGGCGGGGACGTAAATGGCCTCGGCGGGTTCACCCACCTGGCCTACTACCACGGCCAGGTGATCGGCCGCGCATTGGCCGGCAAGCCGGCAAGAGCAGACCACTCGGCGGTTCCCCGGGTCACCTTCACCGACCCCGAGGTGGCCTCGGTCGGACTGAGCGAGGCAGCCGCCCGCACCGCGGGGCTCGATGTCATCACCTTCAGCACCGACCCCGCCAACAGCGCCCGCGGCTCTATCCACGATTTCCACGACGGGATCGTCAAGCTGGTCGGCGACCGCGGCGCCGGCGTCCTCGTCGGCGCGACAATCCTCCAACCGCGGGCGGGCGAGATGCTCTCCGAGCTCTCGTTGGCGGTGAAGACGAAGACTCCGCTCACGGTGCTGGCCGACCTGGTTCACCCCTTTCCGGCTTTCTCCCGCATCCTCGGCTACTGCCTCCAGGAGCTGGCCAAGCAGGCGTAGCCTGGCGCGGCCGCGAAGCGGTGGCATGGGAGGAGCGCAGCCGAAGCTGGGTGACGGCGATTGGCTGTGTCCATGAGCTCGGCACCGGCGTACCGCGCGTGCCAGTTGTCGACCTGATTGCCAGACACACAACTAGCATTCGCGGGCTGTGATCCAGACTCGGCTCGGCCTGTCAGGCGTCCCCCGAGCGGCCTGGGTCCTCCTCGCCGGGAACGTCCTCGACAACCTCGGCCTGGGCCTCTTCTTTCCGATCCTTCCACTCTTCGTCGAGGGTCGTGGCGGTGGGCCGGTGCTGGTCGGCGTCATCGGCGCGTCGGCCCTCTTCGGCAACCTGCTCGTCCAGACACCGGGAGGCTGGCTGGCGGACCGCTACAACCGGCGGACCATCGTCATCCTGAGCATGGCCGCCTACGGGATCTTCTTCCTCGTCTACCTGGTCCCGCTCCCCGTCAACACCCTGATCGGGATCCGCTTCGTCCACGCCGCGCTGGGGGGGTTCTACATGCCGGCGGCGCGCGCCCTGCTGGCCGACCTCACGCCGTCCGAGATGCGGGGCACCGTCTACGGTCACTGGCAGGGCTCCAGCATGGGCGGCTTCCTGTTCGGCCCGATCATCGGCGGCGGCCTGGCGCTCTTCAACCTGAACCTCGTCTTCGCCGGTTCGGCTCTCGCCTGCCTGGCGGGCGCCGCGATGCTCCTTTCGCTGCCCCGTCAGGTCGCGGTCCAGGAGCACGCCACCGGGGGCCAAGCGGTCGCTGGGCTCGTCTCCAGCAAGCTCCTGCTGGCGCTCCTCCCGGCCGTGCTGGCCGGCGCCGCGTGGGCCTACATGGGCGGTGTCTACTCGGCGATGTGGGTGCTCTACATGACCGCGCTGGGGGGTTCCACGCTCGTGTCAGGGCTGTCGGTCAGCGTCTACTCCCTCCCGGTGATCCTCTTCAGCGGCGCCGCCGGCCGCCTGGGCGACCGTTTCGGGATCCGCAAGATGGTGTTCCTGACCCTGCTCTTCGGGGGCATCTCCGCACTCGCTTACGGGTTCACGCGGAACATCCCCTTTGTGATGGCGCTGAGCTTCGTCGAAGCCCTCTGCACGCTGGGCGGGATGCCCGCCGTCTACGCGGAGATAAGCCGCGTGGTACCGCCCAGCCAGCAGGGCCGCGCCCAGGGCCTCTTCGGCATGTTCACCGTCGGAGTCGAGGCGCTCGGCTCGCTCGGCGGCGGGTTCCTCTTCACTTACTGGATCTCGCTCCCCTTCATCTCCATCGCCGCGGTCTGCCTGCTGGCGCTCGGCTCGGTGCCCTTCCTCGGCCGTGGGGCGAAGGTACCCGAGGAGCAGGTGCGCTGCTGACCTTCGAGGTGACCGCCACCGACGGAAAAGCTCGGCGCGGCCTGCTTCGAACCGCCCACGGGGTGATCGAGACGCCCGGTTTTTTCGCGGTCGCGACACGGGGCGCGCTCAAGGGCCTCGATCCCGAAAGCGCCCTGCGAGCGGGCGTCGGCGCCTTGATCGTCAACGCGTACCACCTTCACCTCCAACCCGGCGCCGCCGCCGTGGCGCGCAGCGGCGGCCTCCACCGCTACATGGGGTGGGATGGGGTGCTCGCCACCGACAGTGGCGGCTTCCAGATCTTCAGCTTCCAGCATGGCCATGTCGCCGACGAGGTGAAGGGACGCCGCCGCACGGCGGTTCCCGACGAGACGCTGCACGTCGAGGCGGTGAAGGTCGATGAGGAAGGGGCGGATTTCCGCTCCTACGTCGACGGCAGCCGCCACCGGTTCACGCCGGAGTCGAACATGGAGCTGCAGCGCGACCTCGGCGCCGACCTGCTGATGTGCCTTGACGAGTGCACCCCCTTCCACGTCAGCGCCGGATACACGCGCGACGCTACCGAGCGCAACATCCGCTGGGCGCGCCGCTGCCTCGACGCTTTCGAAGCCCTCGGCATGATGGACCGGCAGTCCCTCTACGCGATCAACCACGGTGGGGTCTACCCCGAGCTGCGACGTCTCTCCGCCGCGGCCATCGCCGACCTCCCCTTCGAGGGGATGGCGATCGGCGACTGCCTCGGCCAGACCAAACAGGACTGGTATGACGTCGTCGACCTCGTTGTTCCGCTGCTCCCGGAAGGTCGGCCGCGGCACCTGCTCGGCGTGGGCGAGCCGGACGACCTCGTCGAGGGCGCGCTCCGGGGGATCGACACCTTCGACTGTGCGATGCCGACGCGGATCGCCCGCCACGGCCATGTCCTCCACCGCGGCCTGCCCCGCTTCCGGCTCGACCTGACCAATTCGGCCCGTGCGGCCGAGGATGGGCCGCTTGAGGAAGGGTGCGACTGCCACACCTGCGCGCGCTACAGCCGAGCATATGTCTGGCACCTGCTCAAGGCCCACGAGATGCTCGCGATCGCCTTGATGGCGGAGCACAACCTCCGCTTCACCGCGCGGCTGCTGGAAGGGGTTCGAGACGCGATAAGTGCCGGCCGCCTGGCGCAATACCGTACGCAGGTCCTCTACGAAGTCACCTGAATCGTTGTACGGTTATCGCCTCCCTCCCTCGGATGGCGCCGGGCGCTGTGCCCGGC
>JALZAP010000206.1:3438-4212 GCA_030948245.1 Candidatus Dormiibacterota bacterium
ACCTATCTGGGGGGAGGGACACCCTCGGCCGCAAACGGCAAAGCCTGTGCGCGGCCTAACACGCGCTTCACTCGCCGGCTCAGGTACTGTCCGCGGGTGAGCCTTTCGACCGAGCCGGTCATCGAGGTCAGCGACCTCGTCAAGCGCTACAAGAAGGCGGACCGCAACGCCGTCGACGGCATCTCCTTCTCGGTCTACCCGCGCGAGTTCTTCGCGCTGTTGGGACCCAACGGAGCCGGCAAGACGACCACCATCTCGATCCTCACGACGACGCTCGCGCCGACCTCGGGCCGAGTCGTCATCGGCGGTGCGGACGCCGTCCGTCAAGCTGCCGCGGTGCGTCGGCAGGTCGGCATCATCTTCCAGAAGCCGAGCATCGACCGGAACCTATCCGGAGAGGAGAACGTGCGCTTCCACGCCATCCTCTACGGCCTCTACCCCTACCGGCCCTTCTTCCGGATGATGCCCGCCGAATATCGCCGCCAGGTCAACGAGCTGGCCGAGCTGCTCGGGCTGGAGAAGGAGATCTTCAAGCCGCTCAAGAAGATGTCGGGCGGGATGATGCGGAAGCTGGAGATCATCCGTGGCCTGATGCACCGCCCCAAGGTGCTCTTCCTCGACGAGCCCACCGCCGGCCTCGACGCCGCCAGCCGGCGGAACCTCTGGAACTACCTGCGGGAGGTCCGGGCGAAAAGCGAGACCACCGTGGTCCTGACCACCCACTACCTGGAGGAGGCCGAGGAAGCCGATCGGATCTGCATCCTCGACAAGGGA
>JALZAP010000013.1 GCA_030948245.1 Candidatus Dormiibacterota bacterium
GCGCTCGATGCGTGCGTCAGCTTCTGCGGTGCTCGCTAACGCAGCTACGGCTGCGCGCGTTGCGCTCCTCGGCGCTTCCTTCGCCTCGAACGCCTGGACGCCAAACGGCCGCGTCGCTGCGCGCCGGGCAGGCCTCCGGTCTCTCGCCGACCTTCCTCCGCGCCCCGCTGGGCTTTAAGGTAACGCCGAGTTGGCTGCGACCGCCGCGCTCGCCCCGGCGCCCCCGATCGGCCTAGTCCGGCACATCGGGCTCGGCCTCTACTGGCTTGGCACCTACTTCGTGGTCACTCCCGTCTACACGATCCTGCTCCAGGTCCAGATCAGCCAGGCGGTGGTCAGCCACGACACCCAGAACCTGGTGACCGGCATCGCGACCGGGATCGGCGGCTTCCTTGCCATGGTCATCCCGCCGCTGGTCGGCCACTACTCGGACCGCCTTCACACCCGCTGGGGACGGCGCAAGCCGATCCTGGTGGCGGGGACACTCGGCATCGTCCTCTGCCTGGTCTTCCTCCGCCTGGCGGGCTCCCTGCCGGCCATCGTCGTCGGCTTCGCCCTGGTGGTCGCCGCGATCAACGTCGCCAGCGCCGCCTACGTCGCGGTCATCCCCGACACCGTCCATGACGCGGAGACCGGGCGCGCCAGCGGCTTCCTCGGCCTCTTCGTCCAGGCCGGCAGCGTGCTGTCGCTGATAACCCTCCTGCTGATGTCGAAGCAGCACCAGCTGCTCAACACCTACTGGATCCTGATCGCGGTCCTCATCCTGACCCTCCTCCCAAGCCTCTGGGCGATGGCCAACGCGGAGGAGAAGCGGCCCGCAGCGAGGGCGCCCCTCGACATCCGGAAGTTCCTGGCGCCGCTCTGGACCGGTGATTTCGGCTGGGCGACCTTCACCCGCTTCCTTAACACCTCCGCTTTCTACACGACGCTGCCCTTCCTGCTCTTCTCCTTCCGGGACCTCCTCCGGGTCCCCGACCCGGCCAACTTCACGGCGGTCTTCGAGCTCCTCGTGACCGCGACGGCGATCCCCTTCGCGATCCTCTGCGGCTGGCTCAGCGACGGTTACGGCCGAAAGATCTTCGTCTACGTCTCCGGTGCGATCTCCAGCCTCGTCCTGCTCTTCTTCATGTTCGGACCGTCCATCAGCCCGACCGTGATGCTGCTCTTCGGCGTCCTCTATGGGATCGGCTACGGCACCTACACGGCCGTCGACTGGGCCCTCTGCCTGGACACCCTCCCCGACAAGGCGAACCCCGCCAAGGACCTCGGCCTCTTCCACGTCGCGGACGCGCTGCCCCGGGTCGGTATCCCGCTCCTGGCCGGCGTCGTGCTCTTCCTCTTCAATCAGGTCCAGCCGCTGCTCGGCTACCGCGCCATCTTCCTCATGGCGGTCGTGCTCTACATCGCCGCGACCGTCTTCGTCAGCCGGATCCGCTCCGTCCGGTAGGCGCCCGCGACCGCTAGAGTCCGGCGGGGATGAGCCAGCTCGCGATCCGCCTCCGGCGCCCACTCGACCTGGCGCGGACGCTGGCCCGGACACGGCCGGCGCGGGTCGCGGCGCCGGGGGTTTGGCGGGCCACCCGCACGCCGGGCGGGCCGGGCACCGAGCGGCTCTGGGTGGAGGGCGACAAGCTCCTGGTCGAGGCCTGGGGCCCGGGCGCCGAGTGGCTCTACGACAATGTGCCGGCGCTGGTCGGCGAGCTCGACGACGACGCCGGCTTCGAGCCCCGCCATCCCCTGCTGAAGGAGCTCTTTCGCCTCCATCGCGGCGTCCGCATCCCCCGCACCGGCGCCGTGCTGGAGGCGGCCGTGCCCGCCATCCTGGAGCAGAAGGTGATCGGCCACCAGGCGCGCCAGGCCTACCGGAGGCTCCTCTTGGAGCTGGGCGACGCGGCCCCCGGACCGATCCCGCTCCGGCTGCCGCCCGCACCTGCCACGCTGGCCGCGACCCCCTACTGGCGGTTCCACCGCTGGGGCGTCGAGCAGCGCCGGGCGAAGGTCATCGCCAACGCCGCCCGCCACGCCTCGCGCCTGGAGGAAGCGGTCGGCATGACGCCAACCGATGCCCAGCGCCGGCTGACGGCCCTTCCCGGGATAGGCCCCTGGACCGCGGCCGAGATCGCGGTCGTCGCGCTCGGCGACCCGGACGCAGTCTCCGTGGGTGACTTCCACCTGCCCCACCTGGTGAGCTGGGCGCTCGCCGGCGAGCCACGCGGCACCGACGAGCGGATGCTGGAGCTGCTCGAGCCCTACCGCGGCCACCGCGCCCGGGTGGTCCAGCTGCTCGAGCTGGCGGGGATCACGGCGCCGAGACGAGGGCCACGCCTGGCTTTCAGCCGAATAGCCGACTTCTAGACGCCGACAACGGAGGCTGGTTGTCGCAAACGACACCCGACGTCGGTCCGAGGCCTGGCGTAGAAGGACTTGGAAGAGGGACCGGCGAGGTCTGGACGGGGAGAAACCGCGACCTGGCGTCGTGCCGGCAAGAGCGGGTATCAGGGCCGGACGCCATCCACGGTCACTTCGTGATCGCCGCCAGGTGATTCGAGAGGATCGCCGTATCCGTCTGGCCCAGGTACTTGCCCTCGATGCTGCCGTCGGAGCGGATGAAGACGGTCACCGGGAGGACGCTGACTCCGTACAGCCGGCCGACCGTCCCGTCGGGGTCGAACCCGCTCGCCTCGCTCACGCCGATCGAGTGGAGGAACGCCTTCGCCGCGCCGGCGCTGTCCCGCTCGTCAATGAGCAGGACCCGTGTGTGATGGGTTGCCGCCTGCGTGGCGATCAGGGGCATCTCCTGCCGGCAGGGCGCGCAGCTGCTGGCCCAGAAGTTGATGACGACCGGGCTGCCCGCGAAGTCGGCCAGCGCCACCTTGCCTCCTTCCAGTCCAGTGATGGAGAAGGCGGGTGCTGCCCCGCCCGCCCCGGAGGAAACGCTGCCGAGGGACGCCGCGGCATGGACCTGGTCGGCGACCTTGGCCGCGTCCCAGCCGTCGCCGTGGCTGTGCAGCTGGCTCAGGCCGACGGGGCTCAGGATGCTCGCCAGGCCGCCTGGGACCGAGCCCGCGTCCGGGATCCCCGTCTCGACCTGGTGCAGGTAACCGTGGCCGTCGAAGACGCCCAAGAAGTTGGTGTGGGAATCCTCGCCCGAAAGCTGGACCCCGAAAGTTCCCCAGAACCCGGTGAGCTGGTCGGCCGAACCGGTCAGCAGCGGCCAGGAGGTGTCGGCCAGCGCCGCGTAGGCCTTGAGCGCCGGGACGTCGTCGATGGCCGGGTCGGTGCTGACCTCGAGCAGGCGGACCGAGGCGGGGACCTGGCCTCGGAGCTGGTGGAGGATCGCCGTGTAGAGCGGGCAGGTGTCGTGGCAGGTGGTGTGAAAGGCCGCCACGACCACCACGGCGCCGCTGATCGACTGGCGAGTCACCGTCTCGCCATCCTGGTCGATGAGCGCGAAGTCGGGCATCGACTTGAGCGCCCCTTGGAGCCCGAGGAGGCCGACGTTGTAGTCCTGGTTGCCGGCGAAGGCTGCCTGGGGCACGCCTCCAGCGACCGTCACCAGCACCGGCTCGACCTGTCCGGGGGTCAGCCGGATGGCGGTGCTGAGGGTCGCCCCGGCCAGGCGGATCCCGTCGTACTCGCCGGGGGCGAGGGCGGCGTCGGCGGCCTTGACCACCTTCGGCGCGGCCGGGACCGTCGTGTTGCCGAGGTGGGCGACGGCGCTCCAGCCGCCGCGGGCGGAGTGGACCTGGATCTGGGTGTCGCCGATGTTGTCGCCCGACTTCGAGCTGAGCTGAAGCAGCAGGGTGCCCGCCCCGGCGGGGGTTACGTGGACGCCCAGGAAGGCCGAGAGAAGGCCAAGGGCCACCAGGACGGTGACCGTCGCGATACCAAGCGCCCGCAGCCTCACGGCGTGATCTTCGACAGGAGGAGGCGCAAGGTAGGAGCGTCGAGCGGGCCCGCGTAGCGGTAGCGGACGATGCCCGAGCTGTCGATGAAGTAGGTCTCGGGAGGCCCGGTGACGCCGTAGCGAAGGTAGCCTCCGTCGGTGACCATGCCGGTCGGGTAGGGCGGCTGGAACTGCTGCTGGAAAGCGCGTGCCGGCGCATCGGCGTCCTGGATGGCGGCGCCCAGGAAGCTGACCCCGGTTGCACCGCGAGCCGCGTCCGCGAGGACCGGCGCCTCCTCCTTGCAGGGCCTGCACCAGGAGGCCCAGAAGTTGAGAACGACCGGCTTCCCGCGCAGCTCGGCGACGGTGATGGTGGCTCCGTCGAAGGCGTGCACGGTCAGCTCCGGGGCGGGCTTTCCGGCGACCGCCGGCGGCGCGCCCGCCGGCGGGTGGCCGAGCCCCCATGCGAGGACCGCAAGGAGGGAGGCCGTCCCGATGCCGCCGAGCAGCCAGCCGAAGCGGCGCAATCGTGATCCGGATCGAACCATGGGCTGGCTTGGAGGTTACCCTCCATGACGCAAGCAAAAGGAAATGCGGATCCGCCACCTGGTCCTCGTCCTCCTCGGCCTCGCGGCCGCCGCACTGGCGGTGCAGCTGGCGGCGCCCGGCTCCGGCGAGCCGGCGGTCGTCCTCGACGACGGGACGATCCAGGTCACGGCCGGCGAGGAAGGACGGGGAGCCTGGGTCCCCTACACCATCACTGTGCGGAACCTTGGTGACCGCGACTTCACCGGCCGGCTGTTGCTTTTGAAGAAGATAATCGGCAAGCCAGGCCCGGTCCCCCAGCTGGCGATACCCGGCATGGGCAGCCTTGCCGCGCCGGTGACTCCCGGCGGCCAGGCGAACCCGCCCGACGCCGCGTTCCAATTCCCGGTCGCCCTGAGTCCCCGCCACAAGCGGACCTACAGCTTCTTCGCACCCGACGACTTCATCTCGGTTGTGGTCCAGGACACCCTCGGGCGGCAGGTCGCGGAGGGGCCGGTGGACGATCGCAAATCGATCGCGGTCGGAACCCTCACGGACTCTCCGACGCTCCCCACCGAGATCGAGCCGATCCGGCTCGGCGACTACACCCTGAAAGTCACCCAGTGGAATGATGGGAACCCGTTTCCCGATCGTGCCGCCTACCTGAGCGGGTACTCGGCGATTGTCATCGACCATTTCGACAGCGGCCGCCTCAGCAAGGCCCAGCTCACCGCCCTGACCGAGTTCGTCGGCCTCGGGGGCGAGCTGGTCCTGGCCGGTGGGAGCGACCTCGCCCGGACGATCCACGCGCTGCCGCCCCAGCTGGTCGCCTTCAGCGCGAGCGGGCCAAGCCCGGTCGAGTCGCTCGCGCCGGTCGCGGACCTGTTCGGCCTGCCCACCGACCTCGCCGCACCGGTCGCCGGCGGGACCCTGGCCGCGGGCGCGGTTGTCGTTCTCGACACCGCCGCCGGACGGCCGCTGATGACGGAGCTGGCCTACGGCTCGGGAAGGGTCGTGGAGCTGCTCTTCGACCCCGACTCGCCCGCCGCCGGAGCGGGTAGCCCCAGCGGGCTCACGTCGCTCGCCTTCAGCCAGGCGATCGGCCGCGGGCTCCAGAGCATCCCGGGAACGCAGCCGTCGGGCCGGCTCCTGGTCGACACGGGCGAGCTCCCGGCGGCGCTCTTCCCGCGGCCCTCCGACTCGCCGTTCCCGCCCCTCTGGCTGGTCGGCGGACTGCTCGCGATCTACCTCCTGCTGGTGGTTCCCGCCAATTACCTCGTCGTCCGCCGGCTCGGCAGCCCGGGTCTCTTCTGGGCCACGACCCCGGCCTTCGCCGTGCTCTTCACGATGCTCACCTACTTGATCGGGCAGGGGCTACAGGCAGGCATCCGGGACCAGGAGATCCAGTTCTACCGGGTCGGTCCAGACGGGATCGCTTCGCGGGTGGCCGTCCACGGCATCGTTTTTCCAGCCCATGGCGACCACCAGGTCTCCTTCGGCTCGGACAGCCTCGCGGCGCCTTACACGATCGGCTACCCGGACCTGAGCCCCTTCTGCATCGCCTGCGCCTTCCCCGGCACCTCCGGCTCCCTGGTCGAGGAGCACGTACTGCCCGGCGATAGCCCGACGATCGCCGAGCGAGGCATCGTCTACGGCAGCGTGCGAGTGGTCGGTTCGGCTGCGACGGGCAGCGGCCAGCTGAGCCTGTCAGCCCACCTGGCTTCGGCGAGCGGCAAGATCACCGGCAGCATCGCGAACACCGGCAAGGTCCCTGTCCGGGGCCTGCTCATCTATACCTACTACCTGGGTCTCTACCGGGCGACCGTGGTCGCCAAGAGCCTCGCGCCGGGCGAGACCGTCCAGGTCGACAACACCCCCGAACCGATCGGTGATGCCGCACCCAACCTGCCGTCCGGCACAAAGGTGACGACCCTCCAGGCGATCTCCCTGATCGCCGACGAGGCCGGACGGCGCAATCTCAGCCACCCCGGCCAGCTCGCCATCGTGGGCTTTGTGAAGCCGTCCGACTCCGAGCTGCGAGTCGACGGCTCACCGCCTGGCGGGCAGGTGATCGCCGCGTTCGGAATGCCGGTCGAGGTGGAGTCGGCGCAGGGTCGCCTGGGTGAGGTGGGGAAGCCGCAGCTGGCGAGCTTCTACCCGGTCGGCGTGAGCAGCTTCGTCGACACCTACGACATCGCCCTTCCCAGCGCGAGCGGGTCGCTCGTCCTCCGCTACGACATCCGGCTCTACTCGGACGTCGCCGTCTATGACTGGAGCGCCCGGACCTGGCGGCAGGGTGTCTTCAACCAGGACCCGAACACTCCGATCGTCAAGTTCACCCAGCTCAGCCCGAGCGAGGTGCGGGGAGGCCTGGTCCGGGTCCGGGTGTCCGAATCCGTCCTCACCCTGGGTTCCGAGCTGGCCGTGCGCTTCGCCAGCGAAGCCCCCTGAATCAGCGGCGGCATACACTGGAAAACGAAATGACTGAAGCAGTGATCGTCGCCTACGGCCGCTCGCCGATCGGCCGCGCCCGCAAGGGATCTCTTGTCGACGTCCGGCCCGACGACCTCGCCGCCGCCGTGCTCGGCAAGGTTGTCGACAAGGTGCCACAGCTCGACCATTCGCAGATCGAGGACGTCATCTGCGGCTGCGGACTGCCCGGCGGAGAGCAGGGCCACAACATCGGCCGGGTCATCAGCATCCTGGCCCGCCTCGATGTTCCCGGGGTCACCGTCAACCGCTACTGCTCCTCATCGCTGATGACGACCCGGATGGCCGCCCACGCGATAAGGGCTGGTGAGGGCGACGTCTTCATAAGCGCCGGCGTGGAGTGCGTCTCCCGCTACGGCAGCGGGTATCCGGACCCTCCCGACTCGTTCAACCCCAAGCTGGTTCCCGGCAACACAGAGGAGTACCCCGACATCTACATCGCGATGGGCAGGACCGCCGAGAACGTGGCGGAGCGGGAGAACATCAGCCGGGAGGAGATGGACCGCTACGCCGTGAAGAGCCAGGCGGCGGCCGTCAAAGCCCGTGACGACGGCTTCTTCGACCGCGAGATAATCCCTGTGGCCCTTCCCAACGGGGAGACCTTCAGCAAGGACGACAGTCCCCGGCCGGGGACGAACATGGAGGCCCTCGCGAATCTCGAGCCCGCCTTCAAGGAGGGCGGCAAGGTCACCGCCGGCAACAGCTGCCCGCTCAACGACGGCGCTGCCGCCGTTGTCGTCATGTCGGATACCAAGGCGAAGGAGCTGGGCATCAAACCGCTCGCCCGGATCGTCTCCACCGGGGTCTCGGCGCTCGAGCCTGAGTTCATGGGCCTGGGCCCGATCGATGCTTCGCGTGCCGCTCTCAAGCGAGCCGGGATGACCATCGACGACGTCGACATCCTGGAGATCAACGAGGCCTTCGCCGCACAGGTCATCCCCTCCGCCCGCGCCCTGGGCGTCGACCCCTTCAGCGACAAGCTGAACCCGCACGGTGGGGCGATCGCGCTCGGCCACCCATTCGGCATGACCGGTGCCCGGATCCTCTGCACGATCCTCAACGGGCTCGAGAGCCGCGACGGGACAATCGGCCTGGAGACGATGTGCGTCGGCGGCGGCCAGGGCATGGCGATGATCTTCGAAAGGCTCAATTAACTGACCGTCTCCCCGTACGGCTCGTGGAAGTCACCCATCACGGCGGACCTGATCGTGCAGGGCACGGTCAGCCTATCGGGCGTCTTCCTCGACGGCGAGGACCTCTACTGGACCGAGCTGCGGCCCGCCGAAGAGGGCCGCGTGGCGATCGTGCGCCGCACGGCCGCCGGCGAGGTCGCCGACGTCACCCCGCCCGGCTTCAATGTCCGCACCCGCGTCCACGAGTACGGCGGCGGGGCCTTCACCGCCGACCGGGGGACGGTCTGGTTCAGCAACTTCGCCGACCAGCGCCTTTACCGGCAGGACCGCGGCGCTGCTCCGCGGCCGATCAGCGAGGCGGTCGATCGACGCTACGCCGACGCGGTCGTGGACCGCAGCCGGGGACTGCTCTTCGCAGTACGCGAGGATCACACCGATACGTCCCGGGAAGCGGTCAACACGATCGTCACGATCGGCCTCGACGGGGAGGGCGAGGTGGTGGTCGTGGAAGGAAACGACTTCTACTCCGATCCTCGCCTCTCGCCCGATGGCAGCAAGCTCTGCTGGCTGGCCTGGAACCACCCCCACCTGCCCTGGGACGGCACCGAGCTCTGGGTTGGGAACGTTGCCGAGGACGGGTCCGTCGGCGGCTCCCGGCTCGTCGCCGGCGGGGGAGAGGTCTCGATCTTCCAGCCGAGCTGGTCGCCGGACGGGGTCCTCCACTACGTCTCCGATGAGAGTGGCTGGTGGAACCTCTACCGCCTGGAGGAGCGCGACCCGCGCAACCTCACTCCGCTGAGCGCCGAGTTCGGCGTGCCCCAGTGGGTGTTTCGCCAGACAACTTACGCGTTCGCCGCAGAGGGCCGGATCGCCTGCTCCTGGATCGACCTCGGGGTCGGCGGCTTCGGCGTTCTCGAGCACGGCCGCGTCAAGAGCATCGAGAACGGCTACTCGAGCTTCAGCCACATCGTTGCCGGCGGCGGCGATGCCTTCTTCGTGGCGGGATCAGCCACCGCTCCACCGGCAATCGTCCGGCAGCCGCTCGACGGTGACGCGCCCGAGGTCCTTCGCACGTCGATCGACGTTCCCGTCGACCCGGCCTGGTTCTCGGTGCCGCAAACGCTCGAGTTTCCGACCGAGGGCGCCCGCAACGCCTACGCCTTCTACTACCCGCCCCTCAATCCCGAGTTCGAGGGCCATGGCGGCGAGCGCCCGCCCCTCCTCGTCCACTGCCACGGCGGACCAACCGGCGCCGTCTCGACGACCCTCAACCTGCAGACCCAGTACTGGACGAGCCGGGGCTGGGCGGTCGTGGACGTCAACTACGGCGGCTCCACCGGCTATGGGACGGAGTACCGCCGGCGCCTGAATGGAAAGTGGGGCATCGTCGACGTCGACGATTGCGTCAATGCCGCCCGGCACCTGGTCGCTTCCGAATCCGCCGACGCTGCCCGGGTCGCCATCGCCGGCGGCAGCGCGGGCGGTTACACGACGCTCTGCGCGCTGACCATGCGGGACTACTTCCGCGCCGGCGCCAACTACTTTGGGCTCAGCGACCTGGTCCCCTTCGCCAAGGACACCCACAAGTTCGAGTCGCGCTACCTCGACTCCCTGATCGGACCCTGGCCCGAGGCCGCCGACCTCTACCGGGAACGCTCGCCGCTGACCCACATCGACAACCTCAACTGCCCGCTGATCGTCTTCCAGGGCCTCGAGGACAAGATCGTGCCGCCGAACCAGTCGGAGCTGATCGTCGCCGCCGTCCGCGAGAAGGGTCTGCCCGTCGCCTATCTTGCCTTCGAAGGTGAGCAGCACGGCTTCCGGAAGGCGAAGAACATCAAGCGCTCGCTGGAGGGCGAGAGCTACTTCTACTCGCAGGTCTTCGACTTCGACCTCGCCGACCAGGTCGAGCCGGTCCCGATCGAGAACTTCTGAGGCGTGGCCGGCAGGCTCGCGGGCCAGGTGGCGGTCGTCGCCGGCGCGACGCGCGGAGTCGGCAGGGGCATCGCGAGGGAGCTCGGAGCAGCCGGGGCGACCGTCTACGTCACCGGCCGCAGCACGCGTTCCGGCGCCTCGCCGATGAACCGGCCGGAGACGATCGAGGAGACCGCCGAGCTCGTCAACGCCGGCGGCGGCCAAGGCATCGCGGTCCGCGTCGACCACAGCGACCCCGCCGCGGTGGAGGCCCTCTTCGAGCGGGTGCGCGAGGAGCAGGCGGGCAGGCTCGAGCTGCTGGTCAACGACATCTGGGGAGGCGACCCGCTGAGCGAGTGGGGCAAGCCGTTCTGGGAGCAGTCCCTCGATCAGGGCTTCGCGATGCAGCGGCAAGCGGTCGACACTCACATAGTCACCAGCCACTTCGCCGCACCGTTGATGGTGGCGCGAGGCCGGGGGCTCATTGTCGAGATCACCGACGGCGCCGGGCCCGAGTATCGCGGCAACTTCTTCTACGACCTGGCCAAGTCGAGCGTCATCCGGCTCGCCCTCGCCCAGGCGGAGGACATGCGGCCGCACGGTATCGCGGCGGTCGCCCTGACACCCGGCTTCTTGCGCTCCGAGGCGATGCTCGATCACTTCGGCGTCAGTGAGGCCAACTGGCGCGACGGGGTCGCCGTCGACGCCCATTTCGCCGCCTCGGAGACGCCTCATTTCGTGGGCCGGGCGGTGGTCGCGCTGGCCGCCGACCCCGACGTCATGACGCGCACCGGGCAGGCCCTCACCAGCTGGGACCTGGCCATGGAATACGGCTTCACCGATGCCGATGGCAGCACCCCGGACTGGGGTCGCCATCATCGGGAGAATGTTCGAGAAGCTTGATATTCTGACTATCAGAATGAATGTGAAGCGATTGATGGAATCGCCGCCCGGCCGGCTCTGGGCGAAGATGAACGAGGACAACGCCTTCAACTGGGCGGTGATCCTCGCCTGGAACTTCCTCCTGTCGCTTTTCCCGATCGTCCTCGTGGTCGCGGCGGTGCTCGGTGTCGCACTCGGGTTCCTCGGCGTCGGGTCGGGCGGCATCAACCACACCGTTGCGTCACTCATCCCCGACTCGAAGGCCCAGAACGACACCCTCGTGGCGCTGAACAGCTTTCACCAGAAAAGCGGGATCTTCTTCCTGGTCGGCTTCGCCGGCCTGGTCTGGAGCGGGACGGGACTCTTCCGGACGATGGAGCAGGGCTTCGCGGTGATCTTCCACACAAGCCAGCGACCCCTTCTCAAGGGGATCCTGATGAGCGTCGGCATGGTCGTCCTGCTGGCCGTGTTCGGCGGCCTGATGCTGGTCACGACCGCCTTCCTCGGGCTCCTCAACCAGCTGCCCTATCTCCCCTCGATCCTCTCCAACGGCATCGCCGTCTTCGTGGTCCAGGTTGTGATCGGCGTCTTCGGCGGCTTCATCCTCTACCTGGCCATCTACTACGTGGTCCCCAACCGGAAGATGGACTGGGGCTCGGTCTGGATCGGCGCCGCCCTCGCCGCCGTTCTCTTCGAGGCTCTCTCCCTGGTGTTTCCCCTCTACCTCCGTCTCACCGGCGCCGGCTCGGGCTATGGCAAGACCTTCGGGCTGCTCTTCCTGCTCATGCTCTACTTCTATTACATCGGCATCGTGACCATGGTCGGCGTCGAGGTGAACTCGCTCCTCTACCCGGTGCCGGTCGAGCAGCCGGATGGAAGGGAGTCGCTGGTAACCCCCATCCAGGACGGAGCGGCGAAGCCGGAACCGGCCCCCATCCAGGCTCCGGCCGATGCACCGGCGGCGACCGCTGCCGTCGCGACGCGCCGTCGCCGCGGCCGTCGCTCGAGCCTCAAGGGCATCATCGCCTTCGCTGTGCTCTGGCTCGCCGGGCCTCTCCGCCACCGCCCACGCATCGGCTAGCCGGACGGGCAGGTAATCTGCCGGGGGAATGGACCTCGGTCTCTCCGGCAAGGCGGTGATCGTCACCGGCGGCGCCAACAACATCGGACGCGGCATCGTGCTCGGCTTCGCGGCCGAGGGTGCCCGGGTCCTGATCGCCGACATCGACGAGGACCGCGCCAAACGGGTGGTGGGCGAGGCTGGTGGACAGACCGCGGCCCAGCGCACCGACGTCTCAAGCTGGGAGTCGACGCAGGCGATGGCCGCCCGCGCGGTCGAGCTCTTCGGCCGCGTCGACGTCCTCGTCAATTGCGCCGGCGGCACCATCGACCGTCTGTTCCTGGAGAAGCCGCGGCAGGAGTGGGAGCGGGAGGTGGCGATCAACTTCTGGGGCTTCATCAACTGCAGTCGCGCAGTCCTCGACCAGATGGTCGAGCAGCGCTCGGGAGCGGTCGTCTCGATCAGCTCCGATGCCGGCCGGATGGGCGAGTGGCGGGAGACCGTCTACTCCGGCACCAAGGCGGGGATCATCGCGATGTCGAAGTCACTTGCCCGCGAGGTCGGCTCCAAGGGCATCCGCTTCAACGTCGTCTGCCCGGGCTTCATCCCCGGCCGGAAGGATGCCGGCGGCGACTTCGGCGAGGGCTCGATGTGGTCGGGCAAGCAGGGCGAGCAGTTCCCCGAGGAGCTGCTCGACAAGATCGCCAAGTCCTACCCGCTGCGCCGGCTGGGCCGCCCCGAGGACGTCGCGCCGGCGGTCATGTTCCTGGCCTCCGACGCCGCCTCCTACATAACCGGGCAGACGCTCTCGGTGTCGGGTGGCTACACGATGATGTAGGGGAGCCCGACAGGAGGCCACCCAAAAGCTTCCCCCGGCAGGCCCGCGATATGTAGATGTGAGGCCAGATGGCCCCCGCAATCCACTTTCGACTGGACTGCGGATGCCTTCCCGGTCAGCGAGTGGGCTTGACTTTTGCAGTTCTTGACGCTCTGCCGGCCCCCCCGAGGCCCCAATATGGCGGCGAAACGACTCCTTGGCGTCAGTCTCGCGTTGAGAGACGCACAAGGATTTATTCGCCGACATGCATCATCCATTCAGTCTTTTCGCTTCCGGGACGGACCAGCCGGCTTCCCAGCGCGGGCAAGGTATGGTCGAGTACGCCCTCATCCTCGCCCTGATCGCGGTGGTGGTCATCATCGTGCTGATCACCCAGGGCCAGGCGATGGGCAGCCTCTACTCGAACATCGCCTGCGGGATGAAGATCGGCTGCTCGTAGCCTCGGTCGGTTCCTTTCAGGCCGACTGGGCCGGTTTCCGGTCGCCCTGGTGGCGCTTCGCGCCGTCGGTATACATCTCCTCGATCAGGTCTGCGTAGTTACGCCGGATGGCGGCCCGCTTGATCTTCAGCGAGGGCGTCCGCTCGCCCTCCGCCTCCTCGAAGTCGCGGGGGAGCAGGCGGAAGTACTTGACCGTCTCCCAGTGGGCGAGACCGGCATTGACCTCGTCCACAGCCTTCTGCACCGCCGCCAGCGCCCGCTCGTCGCCGACCAGTGACTCGGGGGCGCCGTCCAGCCCGAGGTCGGCGCGGAGGTGATCCCACTTCGGCACCAGCAGGGCGGTGACGTGAGGACGATCGTCGCCGACCAGCACGGCGGTTTCGATCGGGCGCTTCGCCTGCAGCGCCGCCTCGATGGGCTGGGGGGCGATGAACTTGCCGCCCGAGGTCTTGAGGAGATCCTTCTTGCGGTCGGTGATCCGAACGAATCCCTCCGGGTCGATCTCGGCGATGTCGCCGGTCCGCAGCCAGCCTTCCTCAAGCGACTCCTCGGTCGCCTTCTGGTTGTGGCTGTACTCGCGGAGCACGCCGGGCCCTCGGACCAGCAGCTCGCCGTCCGAGGCGAGCTTCAGCTCTACGCCGGGCAGCGCCCTGCCGACGGTCCCGTACCGGTGGGCCGCGGGCGTGTTGGCCGTCGCCCCGGAGGTGGTCTCGGTCATCCCCCAGCCGTTGTAGATGGGGATCCCGAGCTCCCAGAAGAACGCCTCGACATCCTGCGAGAGGGGCGAGCCGCCGCTTATGAACATCCGCAGCCGCTTGCCGCCGACGCGGAGCCTGACCGGTTTCAGGATCGCGTCGCCGAGCGGCCCGAGCCGGCCGGCGATGGCCAGGTCGAAGAGCACCCGCTTCCAGAACGGCTGCCGGCGCGCGGTGTCGCGGATCCGGTCGACGATCTTCTCGAACATGCGCGGCACGCCGAGCATCAGGGTCGGGTTGACCTCGGCGATGTCTTCGGCGAGGTGGTCGATGCCCCGTGAGACCCAGATCTCGGCCCCGGCCATGATCGCGATAACGACGCCCGACTGGCGCTCGAAGACGTGGGAGAAGGGCAGGAAGGAGAGGAGGCTGTCCTCCTCGCCGACGCGGAAGTCCTCCAGCGTCGCCCGGGCCATCAGTACGAAGTTGGAGTGGGGGAGGACGACGCCCTTGGGATCGCCGGTCGTCCCCGAGGTGTAGATGATGGAAGCCACGTCGGACGGCTTCAGCTCCGCCAGCCGCCGCTTCAGCTCAACCTGCGCGGACTCGGGCGGGTCGTCGGCCATCCAGCGCGCAAGCTCCCGGTCCATCTCGACCACCTTCACGCCCGTGGGCAGGTTGGCCGCCAGCTTGGTGGCGCCCACGATCGCAAGCCGAGCGTTGCAGTTGGCGACGATCTTGGCGACCGTCTCCACCGTGCTGGTCGCATAGACGGGGACGGTCACGCCGCCCGCGGCCTGGATGCCGAGGTCGGCCAGGATCCACTCGACGCGGTTCTCGGAGAGGAGGACGACCGCCTCGCCCGCCGCCACAC
>JALZAP010000207.1 GCA_030948245.1 Candidatus Dormiibacterota bacterium
GTCCAGTTCCATCCCACCGGGCTGCCCTCGACCGGGATCCTCATCACCGAAGCCGTCCGCGGTGAGGGCGGCTACCTGGTCAACAACAAGGGCGAGCGGTTCCTCAAGGACTACGTGCCAACCAAGATGGAGCTCGGCCCGCGCGACATAATCAGCCGGGCCGAGGTCACCGAGTTCGAGAAGGGGAACGGCTTCGAAGGCGAGTTCGGAAACTATATGCACCTCGACGTCCGTCACCTGGGCGAGAAGCACATCGACGAGAAGCTTCCCTTCATGCGCGAGCTGGGACTCGACTACGTCGGCATCGACATCGTCCACGAGCCAATCCCGGTGCGCCCTGTCGAGCACTACATGATGGGCGGCATCGACGTCGACATCACCGGCGCGACGATAGTCCCGGGCCTCTACGCGGCGGGCGAGTGCGCCAACGTCGGCCTGAACGGCGCCAACCGGCTCGGCTCCAACTCGCTCAGCGAGTGCCTCGTCTTCGGCGCCGCCGCCGGAAGAGCGGCCGGCCAATACGCGCGGGAGGCGAAGACGCCGACCTCCAACCCGGTCGACGCGCTGCTCCGCGATGAGACGCGCCGCGTCGAGCAGCGCTACCTGGAGGCCGCCGAAGGCACCGAAAGGCTGGCTGAGATCAGGGCCGCGCTGGGCCGCTCGATGGACGACAACGTAGGCGTGTTCCGAACGGCTGACGGACTCGAGGCGCAGACCAGGAAGCTCGACGAGCTCCGCGCGCGTTTCGCCCGACTGAAGATCGAGGATCGCAGCCGGGTCTTCAACACCGAGCTGACGGCGGCGCTCGAGCTCGACTACATGCTCGAGCTGGCCGAGGTCACCACCGCGTCCGCGCTGAACCGGACGGAGTCGCGCGGAGCGCATGCGCGGCGCGATTTCCCCGAGCGCGACGACGAGCACTTCCTGGCCAACACGATGGCGACCTACGTGCCCGACGGGAAGCCGAAGCTCTCGCTGCGGCCGGTCCGCATCACGAACTGGCAGCCGCAGGCGCGGACTTACTGAAAAGAAAAGAGGAACGCATTTGCCCGAGTTCGTCGACGTCACCATCCAGCGCTACAACCCCGAGACCGACGACAGGCCCAGCTACCAGACCTACCAGGTTCCCTACCGGGAGGACTGGGTCGTGCTCGACGCGATCCTCTACATCAAGGACAACCTCGACGCCACGCTGAGCTATCGCTGGTCGTGCCGGATGGGGATCTGCGGGTCCTGCGGCATGAACGTCGACGGCTACCCCAAACTGACCTGTTCGACCCACCTGCGCGAGTACCGCAAGGGGCTGACCATCGAGCCCCTGTCCAACTTCCCGGTGATCCGCGACCTGGTGGTCGACATCGACGACTTCATGGCCAAGCTGAAGTCGGTCAAGCCCTGGATCGTCCGCGAGCTCGAGCAGCCGCTCGGCGCCGGCGAGTACCGCCAATCGAACAACCAGATCGACCAGTACCGGCAGTTCAGCGGCTGCATCAACTGCATGCTCTGCTACGCCGCCTGCCCGGTCTACGGGATGGAGAACGAGTTCCTCGGCCCGGCCGCGATCGCGCTGGCGCGCCGCTACAACCTCGACTCCCGCGACGAGGGCTCGGAGGAGCGCGTCAAGGTCCTCGCCGCGTCGGAAGGGATCTGGGAATGCTCCTTCGTGGGCGAATGCTCGGCCGCCTGCCCGAAGGGCGTCGACCCTGCCAAGGCGATCCAGCAGACCAAGTTCGACACCGTCAACGGCTTTGTCATGGGCGCCATGCTGATGCCCTTCGGCGGCCGCAAGTGAGCGACGTCGCCGAGGAGACCGATCAGCAGCCGGTACGGACCTACCGCCGGCCGCTCGGAAACGACTGGTGGATCCGCCGTCGCAGCTACTTCCTCTACATGGTCCGGGAGTCGACCGTCATCTTCATGGTCGCCTGGCTCGTCTGGTTCCTCTTCCAGGTCGGGGCGCTCAAGTTCGGCGGCTACGAGCCGCCCACCATCGACGACTACTGGTTCATCGCGTTCAGCGTCATCTGCCTCTTCTTCACCCTCTGGCACGCGGTCACCTTCCTCAACCTTTCGGGCCTGATCCTGCGGGTGCCGGTCGGCGACCGCTTCCTTCCCGCCTTCGTCATCAAGGGACTGGCCTTCGGCGGCCTTCTCTTCGTGACCGTGGTTGGGGGCGCGATCATGATCTACCTGGGCTCCGTGAAGCTCTGATGGCTGCCCACGAGCCCTGGCATCGCCGGGCCGACCTGAAGCCGGCCTATGGCCACTCCTTCTGGTGGTTCATGTTCGGCAACGGCGGCGGCATCGCGGCGGTCTTCCTGCCGGTGGTGATCCTGGTGGCCGGCGTGCTGGGGCCGCTGGGCGTCAAGAACTGGATGGAGGACTCGCAACACTTCGCCTGGACGTTGGGCAACCCGCTGGTCAAGCTGTTCCTCCTCGTCCTCTGCTTCCTGACCTTCGTGCATGCCGCGCACCGCCTGCGCTACATGCTCTTCGACCTCGGCCTGCGCGGTTCGGTGGTCGTGCTGGAATGGGCCTGCTACGGACTTGCCATAGGCGCCACCATCGTCGCCGCGGTGCTTCTTTTCACGACCCCGTAGCCGGCTCGGGAGGATGATGGCGGCGCGATGCGCCGTCGCCTGCTGGTCCCTCTTGCCGTCGTTGCCATGCTCGCCGCCGGGGTTCTCGGCCTCTCCGGGAGGGGCACTTCATCCCCATCGATCAGCCCGCAGCCGGCGCTCGCGGCGATGCCGGCCTGCGCCGATGCCAACGTCACCTTCCGCCTCTTCACCGACAGCCCGGTCTACCTTCCCGGCCAGTCCGTTCGCGTCACGTTCGAGGTGCGCAACGCCGGCTCGCGCTGGTGCAAGGTGGCCGGCCAGTGCGACGAGGTCGCGCCGATATCGATCTTCGACGGCGCTCGCATGATCTGGTCGGACAAGCCCTGCTACAACCACGAATGGGATGCCGTCGGGGTCCCCCTGCCGCCGGGCCGGTTGCTCATCCAGCGCGGCAGCTGGAGCACCCGCGGCGTCCGCGACGGTTCCTACGAGGCGCGTGCCGCGTTCCTGGCGACCGTCTTCCTGGTCCTCTGAGGTAGAGTCGGCGGCAATGGCGGCGGCGCAGGATTACGACGCGATCGCGGCCGAGCTGACCGACGGCCACGAGATCGTCGCATCGAAGCTGTTCGGTATGCCGACACTCAAAGTCAAGGGCAAGGCCTTCGCGGGTCTGTTCGGGGAGGCGATGAGCTTCAAACTCTCGCCGGCCGACCTCGAAGCCGCCAACGAGGTTCCCGGCGCGGGCAGCTTCGACCCGAGCGGGATGGGCCGGCCGATGGGCGGTTGGGTGATGGTGACGGCCGCCGGCCGCGAGCATTGGCGCCGGCTGGCCGAGCAAGCCCTTCGGTTTGTCTCCGAGACGGCGGCAAAGAAGTAGGTCCGGCCCCTAGTCGTCCATCCCGGCGAGGTGGGTGGCGTCGACCAGGCTGCCGACCATCCGGCGGTCGAGATCGAGATTGACCCGCACCACGGTGACGCTCGTGTAGTAGGGCATCAGCCGCAGCCCGGCGGGGATCTCCAGACCCATCAGGCTGCCGACGTAGCAGAGGATCGCCACGCCGTGGGTCACGATCGCGATCCGCCGCCCCCGGTTGGCCGCCGCCGCCTCGTCGATCGCCTCGTGCATCCGCCGGGCGACCGCCTCGGCCGACTCGGAGAAGCTCTGGTGGCGGTTGAGGATCAGCTGCACAGCGGCGGCGGGATCGTTCTCGATCTCCCTCAGGCGGGGATCCGCAATGACCTGGCTGGAGATCGCCTGGGCGGTTTGGACGGCCCGTCGGGAATCGCTCGAGTGGACGGCCGCCACGCCGGCCTGGCGGACCCGCTCCCCGACCCGCTGGGCCTGCTCGCGGCCCAGCGGGCTGAGCGGCGGATCACCGATTTCGGCCATGTCCTGGTAGCAGTCGCCGTGGCGGATCAGCCATACCTCAGTGGTACCGGGGACGCCGAAAAGGAAGGCCTGCTCGACCCGGCGCATGACCCGGGTGACCTCGGCGGCGGGATCGGCGCTTCGCTCGTCGGGCATCTCCAGAGGTTATCCCGGTTGCTAGGATGCTTCCGCGGATGCCCCGGTCCCGAACCCTTCTTCTCGGCATCGCCGTGCTCATCGCCTGCGCC
>JALZAP010000208.1:0-1975 GCA_030948245.1 Candidatus Dormiibacterota bacterium
GGGCGTAGACGGCGCCGGCGGTGTTGCCGCCGGTGGCCACGTCCCGGAGGAGGAGCCGGATGGCGAAGGGCGACACGCAGCCGAGCAGGATGACGGGCACCGCGAAGAGGGCGACGACCGCCAAAAGGGTACCCAGCACGAGGCCGGCGCTGACCGTCGCGAAGCCCTGCTGGCTCAAAAGCAGGATCGGGTATGACACGACGGGGATGAGGCCGATCCAGAGAGCGGCGATTGCGGTGATCTGGAACAGCACCTCGTCACGCGGGTAGCGGTCGGCCAGCCGGCCGCCGATCACGTAGCCGATGCTCAGGTAGACCAGGATCAGCCCGATCAGGACGCCCCAGACGTAGAGGCTGGTGCCGAAGTAGGGCGCCATCAGGCGGGAGGCGCCGAACTCCACGGCCAGCGACGTCATGCCGGAGAGGAAGACCAGGGGAAGCAGGAGCCGGCGGGCTGGCATACGGGGCGTAAGGCTAGATGACGGCCGCCGCCAGCCGTCTCACCCGGGTAGGGGCAGGACTGAGGCGACGATCCCGTCGGGTCCGATCTCAAGTAATCCGACGCTCGGCCGTGGCCAGACCCGCCGGTAGCGCATCACCTCCAGCCAGCTCCGCTCGAACCACCGGGGCCGGCGGGCCAGCCGCCGCCGCGCCTCCTCCGGGGTCACCTGGTAGACGGCCCCGGGATTGAAGAGAAGAGTGCCGCCGACTCGCCGGACGGCTGCGCTGTGGGTATGGCCGTAGACGACCGCGTCGACGGCGGGAAAGGTCCTCAGCAGGTGGCGGTCGAGGCCGCCGCTCGGCCACCAGTAACCGAGCGAGATGGTGCCGGCGAACGTGGCCGGCTCCTCGATGAGGTGGCTACGGTTGCCGTGGAGGAGTCCGATCCGCCGTCCGGCCACCTCGACGATCCGACGGTCGGGGAGGTCGAGGCCGCTGTCGTGGTCGCCTCGCACCGCCTCCACCGGGGCGATCCGGGCCAGCTCCGCCAGCGTGTCGAGGGACGAGATGTCCCCGGCATGGAGGATCAGATCAACCCCGGCGAGAAGCTCGGCGATCCCACCCGGCAGGCGTTCGACGAACTCGGGGCAATGGGTGTCGGCGACGACACCGACCCGGGTTGCCCTCATGGATGAAATGGTATCGGCGACAACGATTTAGCAAGACGCCTTGACAAATTGATAATTCACGGTTTCTAATTGGTGCCATGAAAGACGCCAAGCGCGAAATACTTGCCAGAGTCGCAGCGGGAACCCTCACGGCCGAAGAGGCAGCTGTCGAGCTGGGGGAGCTCGATTACACCCGTCATGCTCAGGAGCCGGTCGCGACTGCGACAGCAAGCGACGTCACACGAGTCCGCGTGGTCACCAACATGGGGAGCGTCACCGTCATCGGGGACGAATCCGTCCGAGAGGCGGCCGCCGACGGGCCCCACATCGCCAGGCGGGAAGGTGAAACGATCGTCATCGAGTCGGACGAGGACCAGAACGGAATCGGCTTCACATTCGGCGGTGGCCGGGGGCGCTTCGGTCTCGACTTCAAGGACTGGAAGCTGGTGGTCCGGATGAACCCGCACCTCCAGCTCGACGCCGAGGTGCAGGCCGGCAGCCTCACCATCAGCGGGATCCACGCTCCGATCCACGCCGAGGTCCAGGCCGGTTCGACCCGGATCGAGGACTTCACCTTTCCCATCGACCTCGACTGCCAGGCCGGCTCTGTAAAGGCGCGCGGCCGGCTCACCGAGGGCAGCTCCCGGATCAGCTGTCAGGCGGGAAGCGTGAAGCTCAGCCTCGACCCGGGTTCCAGCGTCAAGGTCAAGGCCAAGACGAGCCTCGGTCGCATCTCCCTGCCCGGGCAGCCGACGGTCGCCGGCATCAGCGGCGGCCACACCGAAGCCCAGGTCGGGGCGGGCGAAGCGACGCTCGAGATCGAGTCCGAGCTCGGCTCGGTCCAGGTCTCGGTGGACGGGTGAAGGC
>JALZAP010000208.1:1985-4166 GCA_030948245.1 Candidatus Dormiibacterota bacterium
GGTGAAGGCCACCCGCAGCGCTCCCCGGCAGTGCCCCGTCTGCGGCGACACGCTGCTCCTGACGAGGCTCTCCTGCGGCAGCTGCTCGACCGAGCTCTCCGGCCGCTTCGAGTCCTGTGAGTTCTGCGCGCTGACCGCGGACGACCGCCAGATGCTGAAGGTCTTCCTCGCCTCGCGAGGAAACATGAAGGACCTCGAGCGGCACCTCGGTGTCAGCTACCCGACGGCGCGGGCGCGCTTCGACGGCCTGCTCCAGAAGCTGGGAATCGACCGGCCCGCGGCACCCGCGCCCAACGTGGAAATGCTGGAATCCCTCGCCCGCGGCGAGATCGACGTCGACGAGGCGCTCAAGCGCCTGGGAGGTGAACAGCGATGAACGATCCCTGGTTTGCCCGACTCCGGGTCGAAGACCGCCTGGCCGAGCTTGTCCGCGATTCCGAGCCGCTGCGAGACGCACGGATGGGGGCGCAACCGCCACCCCGGCTCGCCAGGCGGCTCGCGGTCGCCCTCCGGAGCGCCGCCGACCTGCTCGACGCTGCACCCGCCGAACGCCCGCGGCAGATCGCGGAGGGCTGAAAGGCCGGCTCGGGATTTCGTGCGAAACTCTGGCCCGTGGGGGAGCAGCCGCCAAGCCCCGGCCAGGTCTCGCCGGACGGGCTGTTCGTCTGGGACGGGAGCCAGTGGAATCCGATCACAACCTTTCGCTGGGAACCCACCCCGACCACCCGCCGGATGCAGCTGCTGGCCGGCGGCTACCTCGTCGCCGCCGGTCTCCTGACCACCCTGCTCACCTTCTTCACGGTGCCCGCGGCGCGGCAGTCGGCCGAGGAGACCCTCCGCGAGCAGAACCCGGCGCTGACGCCCGACGAGATCAGGATGGCGGTCGACTTCGCCATCACGATCGGCCTGGCGGTCGCGGTTCTGGTCGGTGCGGTCTACGTCATGTTCGGGCTGATGACGCTCTTCCGCCGCTGGGGCTGGCTCTTTTACGCCGACCTCGTCGTGCTCGGCCTGAGCGGGGTTCTGGGCGTCGGCAGCGGCGTCATCTCCCTCGCGACGCGGACCGCCGGCCCGATCGGGCTTCTCATCCCCAACCTGGTCCTCTCCCTCGCCGCGCTGGCGCTTTTCACCTGGCTGCTGCTGACGAGGATCCGCGGCAGCGTCTGGGGCGCCCGTAAGGTCCCCAACCTCTGACGGCAGCCGACCTGAGCGGGAGACGTCTCCCCCTGCCGGCCGCGCTCGGCAAGCCTGTGCGGCGTACCACGCCTGCGGCCTGGCGCGCTACTCGGCGAAGACGTTGCGGAGCGTGTCCTCCGGCCGCGGGTCGGGCTGCTGCTCGGCCCAGTCGGCGGCCTCGCCCGCCTCCCGCTCGAAGTCCTGGCGGATGCGCTCGGCGTCGTTCGGCAGCAGCCACCCGCGGCCCTCCAGCCAGGCCTCGAACTTGACTACGGGGTCATACTCGAGCGCCTCGGCGATATCCGCCTCGGTACGGTACCTCGCCTGGTTGTCCTCCGAGGTGTGCGAGTTGATCCGCTTGATCCGGGCCTCGAGGAGCGTCGGCCCCTCCCCCGCCCGCGCCCGCCGGACCGCCTCCCGGGCGACGGCGTAGACCGAGGGTACGTCGGAGCCGTCGACCTGGACGCCGGTCATCCCGTAGCCGGAGGCGCGGAGGTAGAGTTCGGTGTTGCCCGCCTGCTTGGCGAGAGGGACCGAGATCGCGTAGCCGTTGTTCTCGCAGACGAAGACCACCGCCAGCTTGTGGATGCCGGCGAAGTTGAGCGCCTCGTGGAAGTCACCGGTCGAGGTCGCACCGTCGCCGAAGCTGCAGAGGAAGACCGAGTCCCTGCCCAGCAGCTTCGCCGAATAAGCCATGCCGGCCGCCTTGGGGAGCCAGCTCGCGACGACCTGGGAGACCGTCACCACGCGCCGCTCCCGGTAGCCGAAGCAGCCGCCGGGGATGTTGCGGCCCGCCGTGAGCGGATCGTCGGCCTTGGCGAAGACGGCGAGCATCCATTCCCGCGCGGTGAGACCCATGGTCACAACGTTGCCGAGCCCGCGATAGTGGGGCACCAGCCAGTCGTCGGGTCCCTCGAGGGCGGCGGTCGCGCCGACCTGGATTCCCTCGTGGCCCCGGGCCGAGCCGACGAACGGCGCACGGCCCTGCTTGACGAGGATGTGCAT
>JALZAP010000209.1:0-2265 GCA_030948245.1 Candidatus Dormiibacterota bacterium
GTTGCGGTAGTAGCTGACCAGGTCGAAGAGCTGCCCCGAGCGGTACATCTCGCCCGCCGTCGGGTTGGGAACGGTGTGGTCGCCGAAGGCGGTTTCGAAGATGACGTGCTTGACCGGCGCTCCCGCCGGGGGGCGGAGCCGGAGGAGGGGCGCGAAGGCGACCGGGTCGCCCGCCCGCTCCTGCCAGCTGCCGTCGTTGAGGTAGCCCTGAATGGTGGTCGCGCCGGGCCAGGGGCTGGTCACGGGCGGGTCGAGACGCAGCGGCATCGACTCCGTGAAGCCGTTCAGGCCGGGGCCGCCGTTGAGCAGCGTCGGACGGCTGACCCGGAGCTGGTCAGCGAGCAGGTTGCGGAAGCCGGAGAGCCGCGCGATCTCCACGATCGGTCCGCCGGGTACGTTCAGCACGCCGACCGCGAGGTGGGTGTCGGTCGCCATCAGCATGGTGCCGTAGATGCCGCCGAAGCTCTGCCCGTAGTAGCCGAGGACGTGGCGGGCGAGGGGCACCGAGCCGTCGCCCAGAATGTCGACGCCGCCCTCGATCATGCGCACCATCGCCATGTTGTTGACGGTCGTCTGGATGAGTCCGTCGCGCAGCCCCGCGGTGGCGTAGCGCGAGGGCAGGTCGGAGACCAGGTGGCCGCCGCTGTCGTAGGTCTTGTGGTCGGTGGGTCCGACGCCCTCGCTGGCGCCGATCGCGCCGTCGCCGTCGAGGTCGGCGCCCTGTCCATAGCCGAGGAAGGTCGTCGTCGTCAGCGCCTGCTTGACCTGTACCACGCTGCTGGGGCCGAAGGCGTGTCCGGCGGGGTCCGTCGAGATCGTCGCCACACCCTTGGCTGCGTTGAGGTCGGCGGCGAGGAAGAGGTCGTACTTGCTGCGCGTGAAGCCGGGGCCGAAGATCGCCACCGGCCAGCCGCCCACCGGTGGCGTCCCGGCCGGCACGATCAGCACGAAGCCCACCCGCTGGCTGCCGATCGGGTGGGGTGTGCTGCGGGTCGGCACGTTGGGGATCACGGCGTCGTTGTAGGTCTGATACCGAGGCACCAGGAAGCTGCCGAAGGCGTAGTAGCCGGCGGCGGTCGAGGCGCTGTTGGGCACCGTCGAGAAGGAGAGCGGCTTGCCGGGATCGGCGTAGACCTGGTCGCCGCGGTCGATCTCGGTCACGGTCGCGGCCGGGAACACGTCCCGGGTGCCGTTCTGGACGAAGCTGGGACCGCGCTGGGAGGTGCCGATCCCGGCGGCCGAGTAGGCCGCGCCGCTGTCGAGCGCGGTGCGCAGGTGGGCCAGCTCGGGGGTCGCCGTCTCGGTCGTGAAGGGGCTGCTGCAGGTCCCGCCGCAGGTGCGGACGGGCTGGCCTGACGCGTCTTTGATGCCACTGCCGACGATGACGCGGTAGCGGGTCCGCTCGACCAGGAAGTCGCTCGGCGCGCCCGCGAGCACGTTCGACTGCGGGTCCCAGACGAGCTGCGTGATCGGCGTCCGGAAGCCGTTCGGACCGTCGACGTAAAGGTTCGCCCCGCTGACGGAGGAGACGTCGATGGGTCCGCTGAAGGGAATCGTGACGCGGGGCCGGAGGTCGAAACCGTCCTGCAGGTTGAGCAGGTTCAGGTCGTCGCAGATCGAGACGTTGCTGCTGTCGCAGGTTGGCACTGGGAGGTTGACGCGCAGCCCGGTGAGCTGCCTGGAGTCGGTCGTGGTGAAGGTGTTGCTGGGCATGACCCGGGTGTCGGGCGTCGCCCCGGTGAGGACCTGGACCGGAGCGGCCGCGCCGGGCTGGGGGGCGAGCGCGAAAAGCGTCGCACCGACGAGGAGCAGGGGACGGAGCTTAAGCAGCAAGCGAGGCCCTCCTAATGAGCTCGGGATTTGGCTCTTTATGATATGGCCAGGTGCGGCTGTTAGTGCAAGTGCGCTATCAGCTTTTCAGCTCACCGACATTCGGTTGAGGAGGCGTTCGACCGCGTCCGCCAGCGCCGGGTTGCGCTCCAGCTCAGGGTCGGCCTCGACGAGCAGCTCAGCCTCGGTTCGCGCCTCGTTCACCAGCGTCGGGTTGCGAAGCTCCTCCATCGCGAGGTCGGACAGGCCGTGCTGGCGGCTGCCGATCAGCTCGCCGGCGCCGCGCAGGCGGAGGTCCTCCTCGGCCAGCCGGAAGCCGTCGTTCTCGCGCGCCACCAGGGCGAGCCGGCGCTGTGCCGGCTCGGCGGGATCGTCCGCCAGCAGCAGGCAGTAGGAACGGTGGGCCCCCCTCCCCACCCGCCCGCGGAACTGGTG
>JALZAP010000209.1:2275-4159 GCA_030948245.1 Candidatus Dormiibacterota bacterium
CATCATCACCGTCGCGTTCGCCACGTCGACCCCGACCTCCACGACCGGGGTGGCGACGAGCACGTCGCTCTCCCCCACCGCGAAGCTCCGCATCACCTGGTCTTTCTCCTTGAGCTTGCCGTGGACGAGGGCCAGGCGCAGGTCGGGAAAGACGTCCCTGCGGAGGCGCTCGAACTCGATCGTTGCGGCCTTGGCCTCGAGCTTCTCGGACTCCTCGATCAGCGGGCAGATGACGAACGCCTGGCGCCCGGCGGCAACCTCACGGCGAACCAACCGGTAAGCGTCCTCGCGCTCCTCAGGCAGGATCACGGTCGTCGCAACCGGGGTGCGACCGGGCGGGACCTCGTCGAGCACCGAAACGTCCATGTCGCCCCAGAGCGAGAGCGCGAGCGTGCGCGGGATCGGCGTTGCGGTCATCGCCAGGAAGTGCGGCCGCCCGCGGCCCTTGGCGCGGAGCAATTCGCGCTGGCGGGTGCCGAAGCGGTGCTGCTCGTCCACCACCGCCAGGCCGAGGTTGAGGATCTCGACCTTCTCCTCGATCAGGGCGTGGGTGCCGACGAGCAGAGCGGTCTGGCCGGAGGCGACCGCCATCGTCACCCGCTTCCGCTCCGCCGCCGCCAGTCCGCTGACGAGAAGGTCGACGCGAAGGTCCGAGAAGCTGTCCTCGAGGTAGGAGCGGAACTTCTGAAGGTGCTGGCGGGCCAGGATCTCGGTGGGCGCCATTACGACCGACTGGAGGCCGGCCGCGTGCGTCATGGCGACCGCCGCGGCAGCGACCGCGGTCTTGCCGGACCCGACGTCGCCGTTCAGGAGCCGGTTCATGGGGATGGGCCTGGCGATGTCCTTGAAGACCTGCCAGATCGCGATCCGCTGGGCGTCGGTGAGGGTGAAGCCGACGCCCTCCTTGAAGCGGTCGATGACCGGCTGCCGGTAGGGCACGGCGGTGGCCGCCTCCGTCTCCTGCCGGCGGCGGTCGCGGATGAAGAAGACCTGGAGCGCCAGGAGGTCGGTGAAGACCATCCGGCTGCGCGCCCTCCGGAACTGCTCGTCCGTCTCGGGACGGTGACCATCGCGGACCGCTTCCGCGATGCCTGGGAGCCCATTGCGCAAGCGGGTCTCGGCCGAAAGGGGATCGGCCAGGTCGGCCGCCAGGTGGAGCAGCGGTTCGACCAGCTCGCCGATCCTCTTGTTGGTGATCCCTTCGCTGAGCCGGTACTTCGGCATCAGGCCGCCGACGCGATGCGGCCCAGTCGGCCCGGTGACCCGCTCATGGTGCGGGTTGCGCATTTCCCAGGAGCCGCCATAGCCGGTGAGCCGTGCCTCCCCGGCGACCGCGATCCGGTCGCCGGGAAAGATCTGTTTCGCGATCCAGGGCATCCGGAACCAGACGATGTTCAGCTTCCCGCCGGATTCATCCTTGAGCGTCGCCTCGGTCAGCGCGAGGTGCTTGATCCGCGTCTTCTTGGCCCCGATCGAGGCCACCGTTCCAACGACCGTTGCCTTTACGTCGGGCCTCAGGTCGCGGATCGGGACCGGGTCGCCGAAGGTCTCCAGGCTGTCGGGCAGGTTGAGGAGGAGGTCACGGACGGTCGCCAGGCCAAGCTTTCCGAGCGCCTTCAGCTCGGCGGGCTTGACCTTGGGGAGGTCTGCCAAGGGGGTGTCGAGGGAGGCCACCGGCCGCAGTATAGGATTCGAGTCTTGGCCTCCCAACCTCCCTTTACGCGCGTCCGGGAAGCGGTCGACAACGTCCACGGTGTGGAGATCGCCGACTCCTACCGATGGCTCGAGGACACCGCGTCGGCGGAGGTCCAGGAATGGGTTCGCGCGCAGCGCGCATACACCCGGTCGGTCCTCGACGAGTACCCCACCCGACCCGCCCTGGAG
>JALZAP010000210.1 GCA_030948245.1 Candidatus Dormiibacterota bacterium
GCGGCAGCCGGATGAGGGCGAGAAGAGCCGGCCGGCGCCGCTGGCGGTGCTCAGCCGGCCCCGCCTCTACACCGCGATCCTGCTCGAGCTGACCGCCACCCCGCTCGGCGCCTACGCCTTCGTCGGCGCCGCCGGCTATGCGCGCTCCCTGCAGCTTGCCGCTTCGATCGCGACGGCGGCGATCACCGCCGTCGCGATCGGCAACGCCTTCGGACGGGTCGGCGCTGGAGCGGCTTCCGACCGGGTCGGAGTCAGCTGGGTGATGCTCGGCATCCTGCTCCTCGACCTCGCGGCCGCGGCTCTTCTCTTCCTTCACCCGGGCCCTGGCGGGGTAGTCCTGGCCTGTCTGCTCGCCGGGATTGGCTTCGGGGCTCCGGCCGGCGTCATCGGCCGGCTCGCCGAGGATGCGGCGCCCGACGCGCCGAACTCGGCGTTCGGCCTGATCTTCACGGGCTTCGCCGCCGGAGCGGCATCGGGCTCCCTGGTCGGAGCAGCGGTCGGAGGCAGTCCGGCTTTTCTGGTCGTCGGTGCGGCGGCCCTGGCCGGGCTGGCCGTGGTCATGGTCCGGCTCCGCTTCGGCCGCCGCGTCAAGGGAACCCAGCTAAGTTGAGTGAGCCATGCAGCTGAAGTGCTCGAACCGCTGCGGAGGAATCCTCTTCCGTGCCCTCTTCGCCGAGGTGGACGTCGACACCGACGGCGAGTACCAGGACCACCGCATCGTCCAGCCGAGCTACATCTGCCTCAACTGCGGCAGCCCCGCGCTCGACCTCGGCGAGGTTCCCGCGGCGCTCCACGCCGACCAGCAGGAGGATGAGCCACCCGCTGCGGTCGAGATCCTCTGCCCGGTATGCGAATCGCTCGTCGGTGTCGGCGGGGATCGGGAGTGCCCGAACTGCGGCGCCTTCCTCGACGAGATCGAGGCAGGGCGCTAGCCTGCAGGCACAGGGGGACGTCCCTCCCTAGACGCGGTCGAGCGAGGCCGTACCTGCGAGGATCTCGAGCATCCGTCGGGCCGCCCCTGCGTCCTTCTCCGTGACCGCCTGGCGGAGGACCTTGACGGCGGCCGGCGTGTCGAGGTCCTGGTCGATCGCCGCGTCGAAGGCGCGAAGGAGCTTCGCGCTGGGCCGGGTGCCGGCCGGAAGAGCTGCGACCTTGTCCGCGAAGCGCCCCGCCGCCTCCAGGCCTGCCCAGCTGAAGGTCCAGTCCCGGTGGTAGTGATGGGAGGCCAGGTAGAGGCGGAGCGCGGCTGGTGAGACGCGCTCAAGGCACTGGCGGACATTGACCAGGTTGCCGAGGGACTTCGACATCTTGGTCCCCTCGTAACGAACCATCCCGGTGTGCAGCCAGGCTCGCGCGAAGGGCACGCAGCCGGTCAGCGATTCGCTTTGGGCACGCTCCGATTCGTGGTGGCTGAAGACGAGGTCGCGGCCACCACCATGGACGTCGACCTGCTCCCCCAGGTAGCGCATCGACATCGCGGAGCACTCGATGTGCCACCCGGGCCGGCCGGCGCCATAGGCGGAGGGCCAGCTCGGCTCGCGGGGCCCAGACGGGCGCCAGAGCGGGAAGTCGAGCCAGTCACGCTTCGCTCCGGGGCCCTTCACGCCGAGCAGCGATTCCTCCCGGAGCTTCGCCAGCATCGATCTCCGCGACCGGCGGGAAAGGTTCCCGAAGCCCTTGTAGCTTCCTGCCGCGAAGTAGATGCTGCCGTCGGCAGCAGGGTAGGCGAAGCCTTCGGCGGCGAGTGCCTCCGCCGCGGCGAGGATGCCGTGGATCTCCTCCGACACCCGGGGCATGACGTCGGGCGGCCGCCAGCCGAGCTCGGCCATGTCCCGGACCAGGCCGGCCTCTTCACGCTCCGCCAACTCCTTCCAGTCGACTCCGTCCCGGCGCGCCCGCTCGAAGAGGGGATCGTCCACGTCGGTGACGTTCTGGACGTAGCGGACGGCTACGCCGCGCGCCTCGAGGGTGCGCACCAGGATGTCGAAGGCGCAGAAGGTGAAGGCGTGACCGAGGTGGCCTGATTCATAAGGCGTCACACCGCAGACATAGAGCTTCAGCTGGGGGCGGCCCCGCTCGTCCTTGGAGAGGGGGAGCGGGACGGCCCGCCGGGTAAGGGTGTCGTAGACGCGCATCGATTCAGGCAAGTGCAATCAGAAGACGGGCGAATTATCTTCTCTCGGGCGAGCGGCCTGCCTCCGCGAAGCGCTCGCCGGCGGGAAGCGAGCCGGCTCAGGAAGCCTCCCCCGATGCAGCCTCCTGGAGAGCGAAGATGTCATCGAGCACTCGCTCCACCCGCCGGCCCTCGATCCGGTGGTCGGCGATCAGGCCGGCGAGCCCGAGCAGCTTGCGCAGCTTGAGGCCGAGGCGCGCGTCCACCCGCAGCTGGCCCGTCTCGAGTGCCTCTTCCAAGAGCACCAGGCACTGGTCGAGGATCTGGAGCCGGTGCCGCCGGTCGAGCATCTGGTTCACGGGCTGAAGACGGAGACCCTGCCGTTCTCGACCTTGACCTCAAACCGGGGCAAAGGCGGCACGCTGTACTTGGGATTGTCGATGCTACCGTCCGGCTTGAAGCTGACCGGGTGGCAGGGGCAGCCCAGCTCCGAGCTCGCCGGCTGCCAGACGAGCGCGCAGGGCCAGTGGGTGCAGAGCCCGGAAACCCCGGTGACCTTGTCCCCCTGCCGGAAAAGGAACGCAACCTGGTCGCCGGCGGCGACCCGCGTCGGTGCGGTCTCACTGAGCTGAGAGAGCTGGGCGACCTCGATCCATTGGCCTCCTGCCGGCTGCATGACGCCGCCCGCGATCCGTGGCGCGGCCGGGGCGGGAGCATGCTCTGCGCTGCTCGGAAGCCGGCCGAGGGCTGCCGCTCCGACCGCGCCCGCGGCCAGGCCGGCCACGGCGCCGAGAGCGGTGCGCCGTGATACCAGCCCGGGCGCATTCGCTTCGCGGAGCGTGCTCGTCAGCTTGCGCCGGAAAGCCGGGCTCATCCGGGGGTAGCCTTCTCGCGCGGCGGCGAGCTCGGCGGCCGCCATGATCGCCTCCCGCTCGGCAGCGTCGGCGTGGCGCGCTTTCAGCCGCTTGCCGCGGAGCAGGCTCTCGACCAGCTTGTCAATTCGTCCTTCAAGGTCGTCAAACATCGATCTGCACCTTTGCGGCCGCCCGCAGCGCTCGGAGCTGCATGACTTTCACGCTGCCCGGCGTCGCCTTGAGCTCGGCGGCCACCTCTTTGATCGAGTACCCGCGCAGGAAACGCAGCTCGAGTACGCGTCGGTAGTTGTCAGGGAGGCGGGCAAGGATCCGGGTCGCCCGGTCGGCGCTGTCCTCCGAGTGGCTGTATGCCGGGGGCGAGCTGGTCAGACCCTCCTGCAGCTCCTCTTGCGCCATGCCGAACTTGGCCGCCCAGAAGCCCCCCAGCGCGGAGCGGGCGGTTGCGAACAGGTAGGCCCGGATCGAGGCGGCGCTCGCGCCGGCACGCAGCCGCGGGATCGCCTTGAGCGCGACCTGCTGGGTGAGGTCTTCGGCGTCCGGACGGTTGCCGACGCGGCTGAAGATGAACGCGTAAACCATCTCCAGCTCTTCCAGCGCAATTTCGACCGGGTCGTTCTCACCCGCCGGGAACTGGACGATGTCGCTCTTTTCGTCGCCTTCGGTGCGCATCAGCGTCTGGCCGCGTCGGCGGCACTCCGCCTGGGGCCGGCCGGCAGGTGGGTCTTCTTCATGTGCAGCGGCCCGCGGCTCACGTGCGTGCCAGTCCTATTACGCGGGCAGGTTACACGCGGCTACGCTGGGCAGCGAACGGAAATAACCGGTGGACATCGATCTGCGGCGCGACCTCCTGGCTGAAGCCCGTCTCGGCCGGCTTGCCACCGTCGACCCGGCGGGTGACCCGCACGTGGTGCCGGTCTGCTTCGTGCTCGACGGTGAGGTCGTCTACTGGGCTGTGGACCACAAGCCGAAGGGTGGTCGGCGCCTACGGCGCCTGGCGAACATCGAGGCGCACCCGATCGCCGAGCTGGTCGTCGACCACTACGACGAGGATTGGGCCGAGCTCTGGTGGGTGCGCGTGAGCGCAGATGCCGCGGTGCTCGGGCCAGGCGCCGAGACGGAGCGCGCGCTCCACCTCCTGGCCGAGAAATACGAGCAGTACCGGGAG
>JALZAP010000211.1 GCA_030948245.1 Candidatus Dormiibacterota bacterium
GCTCCGAGGCGTACGCCTCGACACGCCCCGGGAGCGGGGGCGGGTGACCGTGGACCTGGTCAAGGAGGTCAGGGCCAGGCTCGACCTGGCCGGCTTCCCGAAGGTCGGCATCTTCGTCTCCGGCGGCCTCGACGTGGCCCGGATCGAGGAGTTCGTGGCCGCCGGCGCGCCTGTCGACTCCTTCGGCGTCGGGATGACGATCTCGGCCGCGCAGCCGATCGGCTTCACCGCCGACATCAAGGAGGTCGACGGGCAGCCGCGAACGAAGCGCGGCCGGATCCCGGGAATCACCGGGAACCCGCGCCTCCAGAAGCTCTTCTGACTGGAAGTCGGGGTGCTCCAAGTTCTCGCTCCCCACGAAGGCGGGACTGCCGCTGCCGATGTTGTTGCCATTGCCAATAGGACTCCCATAAAATGTGATAGTGA
Source organism: Candidatus Dormiibacterota bacterium (assembly GCA_030948245.1). GTDB lineage: Bacteria > Chloroflexota > Dormibacteria > Dormibacterales > Dormibacteraceae > UBA6019. The sequence continues at coordinate 427 of JALZAP010000211.1, forward strand.
AGGCGCGTATCGGGGATCTCCACGAACGCGATCCCGACTACATCCGGGGAACCCTGCCCTGGACCTGGCTCGCTGCCAGCTTCTACTTCCGGGCGGACGTCCGCGGACTCGAGAACATTCCCGCCGAGGGCCCCGTTCTCCTCGTCGGTAACCATTCGGGCGGTAACTTCCCGCCTGACACGTTCATCTTCACCCTCGCCTTCACCAGCTACTTCGGTGTCGAGCGCCGCTTCCACCAGCTGGCTCATCGCCTCGTGCTCCGAATGCCGGGCCTGGGCATGCTGCGCAAGTACGGAACGATCGAGGCCTCGCCCACCAACGCCGATCGCGCCTTGAAGGCGGGCGCGGCGCTGCTCGTCTACCCGGGCGGCGATTGGGAGACGCACCGGCCGTCCTGGCACTCGGGTCGTGTCGACTTCGCCGGCCGCCGCGGCTTCGTCGACCTGGCGCTGCGCAACCGCGTCCCGATCGTGCCGGTGGTGTCGATCGGCGGGCAGGAGACGGCGCTCTTCCTCAGCCGGGGCGAAGGCCTGGCGTCACTCCTCCAGCTCGACCGCCTGTTCCGCCTCAAGGTGCTGCCGGTCAGCCTGGCGCTGCCCTGGGGCCTCAACATCGGCGACATGGCGATGCACCTTCCGTTGCCGGCGAAGATCACCACCCGGGTTCTGCCACCGATCGACCTCCACAAGCGGCTCGGCCGGCGGCCGGACCCGGAGGTCGCCTACCAACTGGTGACCGGGGTGATGCAGGAGCAGCTGGATGCGCTGGCGGACGAGCGGCGCCTCCCGCTGGTGGGCTAGACCGCCATGTGGGTCGAGGAGAAGATCACCGTCCGGGCCACCCGCGCGCGGGTTTGGAAGCTGGTCGGCGACCCGGCGCGGCATCCCCGCTTCATACCCGGCGTGACCCTCTGGGAGCGGGAGGGCGAGAAGCGCAAGGGGATCGGCGCCCGCTACGACATCCGGCTCCGGATCGGCTCGGCCGACCTCGGCGGCATCGTCGAGATCGTCGAGGAGGAGGCCGGCTGGGAGCTCGCCTGGACGTCGGTCAGGGGAATCGACCACCGCGGCCGCTGGCGCCTCCGCGACGGTGCCGGGGGTACCAGCGAGGTGACTCTGCGAGTGATCTATGGAATCCCCAGCGCGCGGCGCCTCTGGCTGCTCCCCAGCTTTCTCGCCGAGCAGGTCTCGGCGCCCCTCTTACGCTCCGGTCTCCGGCGCGCCCTCGAGAACCTCCGCGACCTCTGCGAGGCCGACGCCCTCCCGGTGGAGGGCAGCCCCGGGCTTGCCGGCCTTGCCGAGAAGCTGGAGGCCGCCTCGGTGTTCGCTGACGCCGGGCTCGTCCACCCGCTGGCTCCCGACCGGATGCTCCGGTTGGGCCTGCTCGTCTCGCGTTGGGGCATCACCCCGGCGGCCGGCTATGCGCTCGGCGCGATCGCTTTCGCGGGCGAAACGGCAATCCGCGACGATCTCGGCGAGCTCACCTTCGACGCCGTCGAGGACGGCTCCAACGCGATGGCGCGGGCGCTCCGCCGGGAAGGCGTCGGACAGGGGACGACGGTCGCCCTGCTCTGCCGCAACCACCGAGCGTTCGTCCTCTCGGCGATCGCGCTCTGGAAGCTCGGGGCGAACACGGTGCTCCTCAACACGGCCTTCGCGGCACCCCAGCTGGCCGAGGTCGTGCGCCGTGAGAAGGTGCGCGCGATCATCCACGACCAGGAGTTCGAAGGCCTGGTCCGGGGCACCGGCCGCCGGGTGAAGCCCTACCGCGCCTGGCAGGAGGGAGAGCCGCACGAGGGAGTCCCCGCTCTCGCCGAGCTGGCCGACGACGAGGTTCTCGAACCCATCGAGCCGCCGGAGCGGCCGGGCCGAGTGGTGATCCTGACCTCGGGCACCACCGGTTCGCCCCAAGGGGGCCGGCCGCACGACGCCCAGCAGCCTTGATCCAGCGGTCTCCCTGCTGGGGTCGATCCCGCTCCGGCAGCGCGAGACGACGCTGATCGCGGCGCCGCTTTTCCACTCCTGGGGATTCAGCCACTTCACGCTCGGTGTGCTCCTCTCCTCCACGCTCCTGCTGCAGCGACGGTTCGACCCGGAGGCCACCCTCCAGGCGATCGCCGCGCACCGGCCCTCCGCCCTGGTCGCGGTCCCGGTGATGCTGCAGCGGATCCTCGAGCTGCCCGCGAAGACGCGGCGGAAGTACGACACATCCTCGCTCCGGATCGTCGCGGTCAGCGGTTCGGCTCTCTCGGGCGAGCTTGCCGGGCGGTTCATGGACGAGTTCGGGGACATCCTCTACAACCTCTACGGCTCGACCGAGGTGGCCTGGGCGACGATCGCCACCCCGAAAGACCTGCGGGCCGCGCCGGGGACCGCCGGTCGCGCTCCCCGCCGGACAACGGTCCGCATCTACGACGACCTCGGCCGCGAGGTCCCCGACGGCGTCAGCGGCCGGATCTTCGTCGGCAACGACTTCCAGTTCGAGGGCTACACGGGCGGCGGCGGCAAGCCGAGCATCGATGGGCTGCTCGACACCGGCGACGTCGGCCACCTCGACCAAGAGGGCCGGCTCTTCGTCGAGGGTAGGGAAGACGAGATGATCGTCTCCGGCGGGGAGAACGTCTATCCAGCGGAGATCGAGGACCTGCTCTCCAGCCACCCGAGGGTGGCGGACGTGGCGGTTGTCGGTGTCCCCGACGAGCGCTTCGGCCAGGCGCTCAAGGCGTTCGTCGTCAAGCGGGGCACGCTCAGCGAGGAAGAGGTCAAGTCCCACGTCCGGTCGAACCTGGCCCGGTTCAAGATTCCGCGCGAGGTGGAGTTCGTGAAGGAGCTGCCGCGGAACGCGACCGGCAAGGTGCTGAGGCGGGAACTGGCCGAGCTCAGGCGGCCAGGGGCAGCTTGAGGGTGAAGGTGGATCCCTCACCGACCGCGGACTGGAAGGTGACATCGCCGCCGAGCCTGCGGGAGAGCTCCCGGCAGAGGTAGAGGCCGAGCCCGGTCCCCGCGATCGCCGCATGCTCGGACGGCACCGCCCGGCCGAAACGGGTGAAGAGCACCCCCCGGTCCTTCTCTGCGATGCCGATCCCGCGGTCGGCGACCGCGACCGCGACCCGGTCTCCCTCGACCGCGGCTGTGATCTTCACGTCGCCGCCGCCGGGGGAGTACTTGAGCGCGTTGTCGAGAAGGTTCCCGATGATCGTCAGTGCCCGCTCACGATCGGCGTTGACGGCAAGCTCGAGCTCAGGGCGCTTGAACTTGATTCGCCCCGGCTCGCGGGCGCGTCCGATCGCCTCGTCAATGACATCGGTAAGGTCGAAACGCTCCAGCTTGAGCAGCAGGCTCGAGTCTTCCAGCCGGGCAGCCTCGAGCATCTGGGTGATGATCGTGTCCATCTCGCCGACCTTGCCCTGGATCAGTGCGAGCGGCCGCCGGGTTGTCTCATCGACCGATCCGACCGACCCGTCGAGGATCAGGGAGAGGTAACCCCTGATCACGGTCAGCGGTCCGCGCAGCTCGTGCGAGGCCAGCCGCAGGAACTCGGCCTTGGTCCGCTCCAGGCTGCCCACCCGGTCGGCCTCCTGGCGCTCCCGCTCCAGGGTCTCGGCATGGCCGATGGCCAGCCCCGTCATCTGGGCGATCACCTCGATCAGATGCAGCTCCTCGTCGCTGAAGCGGCTCCGGTCCCGTGCGGTCGCGATGAGCAGGCCTTGGTAG
>JALZAP010000212.1 GCA_030948245.1 Candidatus Dormiibacterota bacterium
GGCCAGACCGGAGGCACGGCCGCCCTCCCGCCCGGCTTGCCATCGGGCGTAGCCCAGCAGATCGCACAGATCGCCCACGCGGTCTTCGCCAACGCCTTCGTCGATGCCGCCCGCCCGACGCTGCTGATCCCGATCGGGGTGCTCCTCGCAGCCGCCCTGGCCACCCTGGCCGTCCGCGCGCCCGAGCCTTCTACGGTCCAGGCCGAAGAGGAGCCGGACCAGATCGCCGTCTGAGTTCGAGTCAGTTCACCGAGGTTGGATCCGCTAGAAAGTCGGTTTGAACACCATCATGCCGATTATCACCAGCACTATCACGCCCAGCGCCGGGCCGATCCGCTGGGCGCGCTGGTCGAGCCAGCGGTACTGCTCGTCCTTGGCGCCCTTCGCGGCGAGGACTTTTATCTGCCGGCTCAGGGTCGGGGTGTAAACGCCGTAACCGAGCAGGGCAACGATCGCCCAGAGGACGATGGCCGCCTCCAGCCAGAAGCTGTGGAGCAAATTCCAGGGCAGCAGCAGCACCATCGCGATCCCGGTTACGAGGAGGCCTATGTAGGCCGGGTTGGCCACATAGTCGTCCATGAACTTCACGCCTTTCAAGGCGAACTCGAGGTTCTCGGGGTCCCGGCGTCCACGCACCAGCCAGACCGCGTAGGAGGCGTTGAAGCCGACGGCCGCGACGGCCATCAGGATATGGAGGTACTTGACCGCGAGGTAAAGCGTCACGGCCGGAATTCTAAGTCGCGGCGGGGAGCTCGAACTGGACCCGCCGGATGGTCGCGACGAAGGGCTTGATGTCCTGCTCGCGGATCTGGTTGTGGAGCTCGTCGTTGTCGTACACGGCGTAGGCCTCGGGGGCGTCGAAGTCGCAGACGACCCCCTCCGACGCGTTGCCCTCCTGGAGGCCGAGGTCGGCGCCGGCGTCGATGTGGTGCATGCCCTTGCAGTGAAGCTGGCGGAGCCGCTCGGCCGCCTTCTGGGCCTGGCCGGCCGGTGCCTCCGGCTTGAAAGTGACCAGGGTCACGTTCCGGATGTCGCCGGGAACCTCGAAGTGCCGGCTGCGCTCGAACTGGCAGCGCTGCTGCTCCTCCACGATCGGTTTGGCGTGGTCGCTGCGGATCTGGTTGTGGAGCGCGTCATCGTTGTAGCGGTGCCACGCCGCCGCGTCAACGAAGTCGGCGGTGATGGCCACGTCCCAATTGCCCCCGCGGAGGCCGAGATCGGGCCCCGACTGGATCTCCAGCATGCCCTCGATGTCGAGTCCCTGGATCGCGTCCAGCCAGGCGACCACCTGGGCGTCGGATGTCCCCGACTTGAGCCTGGCGACGTATATGTGCGTGATCACGCGCTCCACTCCCTGACCGCTTCGGCGAGCCGCGCGATGCCCTCCCGGAGGTCCTCGTCGGAGCTCGCCAAGCTGATCCGGACCGCACCGATGCCGACCTTGCCGAAAGCGGTGCCGGGAGCCACCGAGACGCCCCGTTCGGCTACCAGCCGGAGGGCGAAGTCACGCGAGTTCATCGCCGTCCGCGAGACGTCGGCCATTATGTAGAAGGCGCCGTGGGGCACGCTCACCAGCATCCCCGCCTCGTCCAGCAGGTCGACCGCGAGATCGCGCCGGTGGGCGTAGGCGGCGACCATCTCGGCGGCGCAGTCCTGGGGACCGTCGAGGGCGGCCTCGGCAGCCTTCTGGGCGATCGTGCTGGGACCGGATGTGTTCGATTCCAGGATCTTCGTCGCGGTGTCGATGATGCCCGCTTCGCCGACCGCGTAGCCGAGCCTCCAACCGGTCATCGAATAGGTCTTGGAGAAGGTGTAGATGCTGATGACGCGACCGTCGTTCAGGAAGCTCGCCGGGCTGACGTGCTCCCCCTCGAAGAGGATCTGGTCGTAGCACTCGTCGCTGATCAGCCAGAGGTCGTGGCGGACCGCGAACTCGGCCATCGCCTCGATCACCGGCCGCGGCCAGACGGCTCCTGTGGGGTTGGCCGGGCTGTTGATGACGAGGATCCGCGACCGCTCGGTTACCAGGGTCGGCAGGCGCTCGAGGTCGGGCAGGAAGTCGGCGCCCGCCAGCAGCGGGTAGAAGACCGAGCGCGCCCCCAACCAGGGCGGCATCATCCGGTAGTTCGGCCAGCCGGGGTCCGGCAGAAGCACCTCGTCGCCCGGTTCGAGGATGGCCGCCATCGCGGCGGCGATCGCCCCCACGCCGCCGCTAGCGCAGGCGATCTGTTCTGGCGTGACGGCGTAGCCATTGACGCGCTGGAGCTTGGCGACGATGCGCTCGCGGAGGCCGATCAGGCCCTGGGTGTGGGTGTAAAACGTGTAACCGTCGTCGATCGCCTGCTTGCCGGCCGCACCGATGTGTTCAGGCGTCCGGAAGTTCGGCTGGCCCACGTCGAGCCGGATCGTCCCGGGCTTGGTGAGGGCGATGTTGGAGATCTCGCGGATGCCCGAGTGGGACATCTCGGCGGGACCGGGCGACAGAGGAGGGAGCGGCTTGAGGATGGCGCTCCTAGGGTAAACTCTCGAGCCGCGGGGCCCGCCACCCACGACCTTCAAAACAATGCCCCACGCCCCGAAAAGCTTCGTCCACCTCCACAACCACACCGAGTATTCGCTCCTCGACGGAGCCGGCCGGGTCAACCGGCTGGTCCGCAAGGCGGCCGAGCTCGGGATGCCCGCCGTCGCCCTCACCGACCACGGGGTCATGTACGGGGCGGTCCACTTCTACAAGGACTGCCTGGACGCCGGGATCAAGCCGATCATCGGCTGCGAGCTCTACGTCGCCCCGCGGAGCCGGCTCCAGCGAGAGGGCCGGACCGACCGCGATCCCCACCATCTGACCGTGATCGCCAAGGATGGCGAGGGCTACCTGAACCTGATGAAGCTGTGCTCGATCGGGCACCTCGAGGGCCTCTACTACAAGCCCCGAGTGGACAAGGAGGTGCTCGCCCGGCACGCCAAGGGGCTGATCGCCCTGAGCGGCTGCCTCGCCGGCGAGGTCGCCTCAAGGGTCACCGCCCTCGATCCCGGCGCGGCGCGCGAAACGGTCGCCACCTACCGCGACATCTTCGGCGCCGACAGCTACTTCCTCGAGGTCCAGCGGCACGGGATCGCCGAGCAGGAGCCGGTCAACCAGGCCCTGATCGGTTTCGGCAAGGAGTTCGGCCTCCGGCTCGCCGCCACCAACGACCTCCACTACGTCGAGAAGGGTGACGCCGATGCCCACGACGTCCTCCTCTGCCTCCAGACCGGCGCGCTCTACGACGATCCCAACCGCTGGCGGTTCGGCTCCCAGGACTTCTACGTGAAGACGGCCGAGGAGATGGCGAGCGTCTTCACCGACCTCCCCGATGCCCTCGCGAGCACGCTCGACATCGCCGACAGCTGCGATGTGAGGATCTCCCTCGGCGAGACCCTGCTGCCGCCCTTCGACGTGCCGGATGGGATGACACCCGACGCCTACCTCCGGCAGCGGGTCGAAGAAGGCCTGGCCTGGCGCTATGGCGTGCCGACCAGCGCGCAGCGCGAGCGCGCCGACGAGGAGCTTGCGGTCATCGCCCAGACCGGTTACGCGTCCTACTTCCTTATCGTCTGGGACTTCTACAAGTTCGCCCGCCAGAACGGCATCGCCACCGGCCCGGGGCGCGGCAGTGCGGCCGGCTCGCTGGTCTCCTTCGCCCTTGGCATCACCAACCTCGACCCGCTCCAGCACGGGCTGATCTTCGAGCGCTTCCTGAACAAGGACCGGGTGAGCATGCCCGACATCGACTGCGACTTCTCGGTTGAAGGCCGCGAGCGAGTCATCCGCTATGTCACCGAGAAGTACGGCGCCGACCGGGTCGCCCAGATCATCACCTTCACGACGATGGCGTCCAAAGCGGCGATTCGGGATGTCGGCCGGGTGCTCGACGTGCCGCTCCGCGAAGCGGACCGGCTGAGCAAGCTCGTCCCAGTCTGGCAGGGCCGCTCGAAATCGCTCGACGACGCGCTGAAGGAGGTCGGCGAGCTCCGGGAGGCGTACGAGTCGGATCCCGCCATCCGGAAGCTTATCGACGTTGCCAAAACCCTCGAGGGCGTCTCTCGCAACGTGTCGACGCACGCCGCCGGCGTTGTGATCGCCCCCGATC
>JALZAP010000213.1 GCA_030948245.1 Candidatus Dormiibacterota bacterium
TCGGCCTGGTGCTGCTCGTCTTCACGAGTCACCTGGTTGACGAGCGGATCGCCGGCCCGGCGGTGATAATCGCGCTCGGCGTGGCTCTCCTCTGGCGGCGTTACCGCTGACGGAGCGAGACTGGCTCGGCCTTTTCTCGGGCATCGCCGAGGACGTCCGGGCGGTCGTGTCGCCGGTGATCGGCACCGAGGGCGGCAGGGTCGAGATCGCGACCGGCGCCGGCGGTGACCGGACGGTCGAGATCGACCGACTCGCCGAGGAGAACGCGATGGCATCCTTCGGGCGCGCCGCCGAGCGTGGCCTGGCTTTCAGCGTCCTGTCCGAGGAGGTCGGCCTTCGCTCCTTCGGCGCTGACTTCCCGTTGGTCGTGATGGACCCGATCGACGGCAGCCTCAACGCCAAACAGGGCGTTCCCTGCTACGCCGTGATGCTGAGCCTACTCGCCGGGCCGACCGTCGCCGACGTCCGCGCCGGCTACGTGATGAACCTGGTCAACGGCGAGGAGTTCACCGCGGTCAGGGGCGCCGGCGCCCAGCACCAGCACCGGGCGATCGTCCCGCTTCCCCGCCGTGACCCCGGGCGCCTGGAGGTGGTCGCGCTCGAGAGCTCGCCGGGCAGCCTCTTCGCGGCGACCCCACTCCTAAAGCGGGCGCAAAAGCTGCGCATCCTCGGCTCGATGGCCCTATCCATTGCACACACCGCGACGGGCGGCTTCGACGTCTTCTGCTCGCCCCTCCAGGCTCGCGTCTTCGACATGACGGCGAGCCTGCTTGTGCTGGCCGAGGTGGGCGGCGTGGCCACCGACATGGAGGGCGCGTCGCTGGAGGGCCTCGAGGTCGGATTCACTGTCCGCACGACCCTGCTCGCCGCCAACGACCCCGCTGCCCACGCCCTCGCCCTGGAACTGATCCAGGGTGGCTGAGACCCTCTTCGCACCGCTGGGGCCGCCGACAGGGGGAGACGTCTTCTCCTTGACCGATACTTGACGCGTTGGACCAACCTGACGTCGAAACTCGCCGCGTAGTCATCGAGGGCGTCACCCCGCAGGTCGAGGCAGGGCGATACCCGGCCAAGGCCTCCCTGGGGGAGAGCATCCGAGTCGAAGCCGACTGCTTTGCCGACGGCCACGACCAGCTTGGCGCCATGCTGCTCCACCGACGTGCCGGCGAGCCGGGATGGGTCGAGACATCGATGGTCCCGCTGCTCAACGATCGCTGGCGAGGCGAGTTCGTCCCCGGAGGCCTGGGCGTCCATTGCTTCACAGTCGAGAGCTGGATCGACCATTTCGCGTCCTGGGCGCGCGACCTCGCCAAACGGGTCGAGGCCAAGCAGGATGTCGCGGTCGACCTGCTCGCCGGCGCGCTGCTGGTCGAGCAGGCGGCCGAACGCGCCGGGAGAACCGACGCCACGGTGCTCCGGGCGGCAGCCCGGAAGCTGCGGGCGACGGGTCCGCGGTCCACGGCCGGGGCGATCAAGACGGCCCTCTCGCCGGAGCTGCAATCCCTCGTCGCCCGCCACCCCGACCGGTCGTACGCGAGCCGCTACGCGGCCGAGCTGGAGGTCGCCGTCGACCCCGCCCTGGCCCGCTTCAGCTCCTGGTACGAGATGTTTCCGCGGTCGACCGGGCCGGCGGGCCGCCACGGCACCTTCAAGTCCACCGAGGAGCGCCTGCCCTACGTCGCCGGGATGGGCTTCAACGTGCTCTACCTGCCGCCCATCCACCCCATCGGCCGGACTCATCGGAAGGGGAAGAACAACTCCGTCGGCGCCGAGCCCGATGACGTGGGCAGCCCCTGGGCGATCGGCTCCGAGCTGGGCGGCCACAAGTCGGTCAACCCCGACCTGGGTACACTCGAGGACTTCCGCCACCTCGTCACGGCGGCCCGCGCCGCGGGTCTCGAGACCGCGCTCGACATCGCCTTCCAGTGCTCCCCCGACCACCCCTACGTGCGCGAACACCCGGACTGGTTCAAGCACCGGCCCGACGGGAGCATCCAGTACGCCGAGAACCCGCCCAAGAAGTACCAGGACATCTATCCCTTCGACTTCGAGACACCTGCCTGGCGCGAGCTCTGGGAGGAGCTGCTGAGCGTGTTCCTCTTCTGGGCCGAGCAGGGCGTGCGGGTCTTCCGGGTCGACAACCCGCACACCAAGCCGTTCCCCTTCTGGGAATGGCTCATGCCGGAGCTGAAGCAGCGCCACCCGGACGCGATCACGCTGTCCGAAGCGTTCACCCGGCCCAAGGTCATGTACCAGCTCGCCAAGGTCGGATTCAGCCAGTCCTACACGTATTTCGCCTGGCGCAACCAAAAGGCGGAGCTGCGCGAATACTTCACCGAGCTGACGACCCACCCGGTACGCGACTTCTTCCGGCCCAACCTGTGGCCCAACACGCCCGACATCCTCACTGACTTCCTGCAGCATGGTGGCCGCGCCGCGTTCATCGCCCGGCTCGTCCTGGCCGCGACGCTGGGCGCGAGCTACGGCATCTACGGCCCAGCCTTCGAGCACTGCGAGTCGCTCGCCATCGCGGCCGGCAAGGAGGAGTACTACAACTCCGAGAAGTACCAGCTCAGGGAGTGGCGCCTGGCGCGGCCTGAGAGCCTCGGCGACTTCATCTCCCGCGTCAACTCGATCCGCCGCGACAACCCGGCCCTGCAGACCGACCGCGGCCTGCGCTTTGTCGACGTCGACAACGAGAACCTGATCGCCTATTCCAAGGTCGACGAGGGTGGCAGTAACCTGCTGCTGATGGTCGTCAACCTCGACCCCTACCACACCCAGGCCGGGATGATCGACGTGCCCATCCACCGCTGGGGCATCGAAGCCGACGCGCAGTACCAGGTGCACGACCTGATCGCTGACGCGCGCTACTCCTGGCGCAACTGGAAGAACTATGTCGAGCTGAACCCCTACGTCCAGCCCGCGCACATCTTCAGGGTCCAGCACCGCATCCGTGACGAGAGGGACTTCGACCAGTGGCAGTGAGCTTCAACGGAGACTCGACCTGGTACAAGGACGCCGTCATCTACGAGGTGCACGTCCGCGCCTTCGCCGACTCGACCGCGGACGGCGTCGGCGACTTCCATGGCTTCATCGAAAAGCTCGACTACCTGAAGGACCTCGGCATCACGGCGCTCTGGCTGCTGCCCTTCTATCCCAGCCCCGGGCGCGACGATGGTTACGACATCGCCGACTACACCGACGTAAACGAATCCTACGGCCACCTCGGCGACATCCGCCGGCTGGTGAAGGAGGCGCACCGCCGCGGGCTGCGCGTGATCACCGAGCTCGTCTGCAACCACACCAGCGACCAGCATCCCTGGTTCCAGCGCGCCCGGCGGGCGCGGCGGGGCACATCGACGCGCGACTTCTACGTCTGGTCCGACACGCCCGACAAGTACAAGGAAGCGCGGATCATCTTCAAGGACTACGAGACCTCGAACTGGACCTGGGACCCGATTGCCAAGGCGTACTTCTGGCACCGCTTCTACTCCCACCAGCCGGACCTCAACTACGACAACCCGCATGTGCTGAAGGCGATCCTCAAGGTGCTCGACTTCTGGCTCGAGATGGGCATCGACGGCCTCCGTCTCGACGCCGTGCCCTACCTGTTCGAGCGCGAGGGCACCAATTGCGAGAACCTTCCCGAAACTCACGCCGTGCTCAAGCAGATGCGGCAGCACATCGACGACAAGTTCCCCGGCCGGATGCTCCTCGCCGAGGCCAACCAGTGGCCGGAGGACGCCGTCGCCTACTTCGGCGAGGGCGACGAGGCCCAGATGAGCTTCCACTTCCCGCTCATGCCGCGGATGTTCATGTCGATCCAGATGGAGGACCGCTTCCCGATCATCGACATCCTCGCCCAGACTCCGACGATCCCGGAGACGGCGCAGTGGGCGCTCTTCCTTCGCAACCACGACGAGCTGACCCTGGAGATGGTCACCGACGAGGAGCGGGACTACATGTACCGGGTCTACACGCAGGACCCGAGCGCGCGCATCAACCTCGGCATCCGCCGGCGCCTCGCGCCGCTGCTCAGCAACAACCGGCGCCGGATCGAGTTGATGAACGGTCTCCTCTGCTCGCTCCCCGGCACGCCGGTGAT
>JALZAP010000014.1 GCA_030948245.1 Candidatus Dormiibacterota bacterium
GAACCGAGTAGCGGCCGCCGATGTCGGGCTGGCCACCGAACACCCAGCGGAACCTGTGCTCGCGCGCCAGCTTCTCCAGCGAGGTGCCGGGGTCGGTGATCGCGGCGAACTGCTCGCCCGGCTTCTTGGAGACCTTGGCGACCAGCTCCCAGAAGTGCGCGAACTGGGAAAGCGTCTCGGTCGTGCCGCCCGACTTGCTGGCGACGATGAAGAGCGTGGCGGGAAGGTCGAGACTCTTGGTGACCGCCAGAACGGTTTCCGGGTCGGTCGAGTCGAGCACCTGCAGTCGGGGATGCCCGGCGACCTTGCCGAAGGTGTTTAAGAGGACGTCCGGACCGAGGCTGGAGCCGCCCATCCCGAGCAGGACCACGTCCGCGTAGGCCCTTCCCGCGCGAGCCAGGGCGCGGAGCTTGGTCTCCTGGGACTCCATCTTCTCGACCACGTTCAGCCAGCCCAGCCAATCCGCGGCGTCCCCTTTCCAGAGCGTGCCGTCTTTGGCCCAGAGGCGGCGCGAGGCGTCCGCCTTCTGGAGCTCCGCGGTCGCCTTGTCGACGGCCGGCTGGAGGGTGCCGAGAGCGAACCACTGGGTGGGGCCCTTGCCGGCGCGAATCTCGCGCGCCGCCTTGCTCAGCGCTCGGTTGAGGTCCTCATAGGACTTGAAGAAGGAGTCGACGCCCTCGACCTCGAGCTCGCTGGTCACCTGGTCGAGGTCGATGCCCGCCTCGGCAAGCTCCTTCAGCTGCCGCCGGGCGACGTTGACGTGCTCGTCGAGGGAGCGGCGCACCTCGCCGTGCTCGCGGAAGGCCGCCAGCGTGTTGGGCGGCACGGTGTCCACCGTGTCGGGGCCGATCAGCTCCTCGACGTACATGGTGTCGGGATAGCGCGGGTCCTTGACCGAGGTGCTCGCCCAGAGACAGCGCTGGGGTGTTGCCCCCGCCTTCTTGAGGGCGGACCAGCGGGGACCGCTATGGAGCTCCTTGAACTTCTCATAGGCCATCTTCGAGTTGGCGATGCCGGCCATGCCGTAGAGCCGTTCCAGCCTCTTGGCGTCCTTGGGGTCTTTGCTGGCAGCGATCTTCTCCGTCAGCAGCTTGTCGACCTTGCTGTCGACCCGGCTCACGAAGAAGCTGGCGACGCTGTTCACCTTGTCCAGGTCGCCGCCCTTGGCCTTGAGGTCCTCCAGCCCGCTCAGGAAGGCTTCCACCACCTCGGCATAGCGGTCGACCGAGAAGATCAGCGTGACGTTGATGTTCACGCCCTCGCCGATCATCTGGCGGATCGCCGGCAGCCCGGGCCGCGTGGCGGGGATCTTGACCATCACGTTGGGGCGCTTGCAGCGCTGCCAGAGGTCGCGGGCCATCTCGATCGTCCGCTTGGTGGAGCGGGCGACCGACGGCGACACCTCGATGCTGACGAACCCGTCGTGGCCCTTGCTCGCGTCGTAGACGGGGCGAAAGACGTCGGCGGCGGCCTGGATGTCCTCGACCATCAGGTCCCAGAGGATGTCGCCCGGCCTCCGCTTCGCCTTGACCAGGCGAACCAGCGCCTCGTCGTAATCGGTCGACCCGCTGACCGCCTTCTCGAAAATGGTCGGGTTGGAGGTGACGCCGTAGATGCCCTCGTCGCGCATCCGGGCGAGCTCGCCGGAGGTGATCAGCTGGCGCCGGATGTTGTCATACCAGAGGCTCTGGCCCTGCGCGTGCAGCTGCTTGAGCGGGTTGGCGGCTCTGCTCATCTCTTACCTCCAGCTAGCGGTGTGTTTTTCAGGATCGCATCCAGCGCGCGCTCGCGTACGAGAAGGCGGTAAAGCTCCTCCTGGCGCGCCATCTGAGCGGTGTAGGCGTCATGCCCGGCGGCGTTGGTCCGGTACGTCTTCCCCACCTCGGTCTTGAGCCGGTCGCCGTGCAGGGCTCCGATGAACTCCGCCGCCAGGATGGCGGCTCCCCGCGCTGAAGCCTCGCGGGCCTTCGACTCGGCGAGCGGCTTGCCGATCGCGTCGGCCATTATCTGCATCCATGCCGGCGAGGCGAGGAGGCCGGCGCCGTTGCCGACCAACCGGCGCGCGCCGGGCAGCACCAGGTCGAGCCGCTCGTCGACGCGTCGGAACTCGATCGCGGTCGCCTCGAGCCCCGCCCGGACGATGTCGGTGGCGGTCGTCGCCTGCGTGATCCCCGCCAGCGAGCCGGTTGCGTGGGAGGCGAAGCCGGGACTGCGCTCGCCGGCCAGCAGCGGCACGAAGGTGAGCCCGGTGGCCGCCGGCTTCATCCGGCGCAGACGCGCCTCGAGCGTGGCCCGCTCCAGCGCCAGTGTCTTTGTCATCCAGGCGAACAGGTTGCCGCCGTTGCTGAGCGCGCCGCCGACGACGATCCGCTCGCGGTCGAGGCGGTAGCACCAAAGGCCATCGGGCACCCGTTCCGGCAGCCCCCGATAGAGAACCCGCAAGGCGCCCGAGGTGCCCACGGTGAGCGCTCGTTGAGTGGGATCGACGCAGTTGCTGCCGAGGTTGGCGAGAGCCCCGTCGCCGGCCGCACAGACCCAGGGCACGTCCTTCAGGCCCGGCCAACGGACGGCGAACTGCTGCTGGAGTCCCTGCCCCGCCTCGCCGAGGGGAGTGAGCTGGTCCTCGCCGACCCCCAGGCGGGAGAGCAGCGCGCTGTCCCAGCGGCAGGAGGCCAGCTCCAGCAGGCCGGTCCCGCTGGCCATCGACACGCCCGTCAGCGGGGTGCCGAAGAGCCGCTGGTGGAGCAGGTCCGAGAAGCTCCGCCAGCGGGGCCGGCGGCGCCACAGCTCGGGCTGGGTCGCCATCAGCCAGCGCAGCTTGGCCGGCCAGTAGGTCGGGTGGATGAGGCAGCCGGTCCGCTGGTGGACGGCCTCGGGGTCGAGCTCGGCGAGGAGCTCGTCCGACTGGCGCCAGGACCGGGTGTCCGCCCACAGGTAGAGCGGAGTCAGCGGTTTGCCGGCCTCGTCGGCCGCGACCAGGCCGTGCCAGAAGGTCGAGATGCCGATCGCCTGGATCCGCTTCGCCCGCCGCGCACCGGCTTCGTGGAGGAGTCCGTCGACAGCGCTGCTGACAAGGCCGAGCAGCCGGCCCGCATCGGTCTCGTAGGCGCCGTCCCGGGCCACCCGCGGCTGGTAGGGGAGGTGGACCTCGACGCCGGGCACCTGCCGCGCCTGGCTGTCGAAGAGGAGGGCGCGGACCGACGAGGTGCCGATATCAAGCGCGCCCACGAACCCGTCAGGCAACTTTGGTCAGTCTAGCCAGCGCTCAAGGATCCGAAAGCCGGCAAGGTCGTAGGTCCGGAGCTGAGCCCGGCCACCGACCCGGCGGAGCGCGCTGATGAATTCCGATCGGCTTCCGCTCAGTGCCGGAGGAGCGGCCAGGCCGGCCGGCGCCGGCGCCAGCGGGTGGCAGAAGACCTCGGCCCAGCGCGCGACCTCGAGATGGTCGGCGGCACCGGGCAGGATCGCCAGCTCGAAGTGGTGGGCGCCCGGCATCTGTGCGGCCGGGGTTGCGATCTCGGGCCCTGCGTTCCCGCGCCGGTTGGAAAGGTCTCCGCGGGAGAGCCACCCGACGCAGCGAAGAAGCGTCAGGGCGAGGTACCCGTCGAGCAGCTCGTACTCGAATGGACCCGGCACGATCACGCCGACGCCACCCGCCAGGACCCACTCGCGAGCCGGGTCGGTGCGCAGGTCGTACTCCCAGCCCGCCTCCGTGCCCGGTGCCCGGAAGGGTCTCTGGACCGCGCCGAAGGCGACGCCCGCCCAGGCACCAGCCCGGGTGTCGGCCGGGATCAGCAGCCGGAGTCGGTGGTCGGGCGACTCGTTCACAAGGTCGACCTGGAGCCGGGTCATCGGCTCGGCGCCAAGCCGCTCCGCGCTGACGCCGGTTGCACGCCGCCGGACGGCCTCGCCCGCCGGCTCGAAGGTGTAGAGGTCGCCGCGATCGGGCTGGTCCTCGAACAGCAGTCCTACGGGGGCCGCCACCGGGCGAACCTCGACCACCTCCGGCGTGCCCGTTCCCAGGGCCGGGACTCCCAGCCGTTCAAACGGGCTCGGGTTGAAGAAGGTCGCGCCCCCCTCCTCGATGCCGAGGCGGCGAAGCAGCGCGCCGGCGGCCCGTACGGCGCTCTCGATCCGCCCATTCGCCTGCTCGTGGACCCGGTCGATCGAGCAGCCGCAGATGGTGTCGTGGGCCGAGTTGAGGAACAGCTGCCGCCAGATGTAGCGCAGCTCCCTCTCCGGCCAGGCACGCCCGGTCAGGGTCCAGATCGGCTCGAGATGCCGCTCAACCAGCCGCTCAAGCGCGGCGTTCTCGAGCTTGAGAGGGAAGCGGGAGCTCAGTGTGCCTTTGAGCACGAAAGAGGTCGCCGCCGAGTGCAGCTCGCCCCGGAGTGTTCCCTCGGCAGGCGGCGAGGCGGCAACGAAGTCCGCCAGCGAGGAGATCGCCGCCGGCCGTTCCAGGGCGGCCGCGCCGAGTGCCGCGTCAAGGCCGGTCGGCACCGGCTGGTGATCGTCGCCGGCCATGACCAGCCACGGGCCTCCATCCGAGGGGGGACGTTCTCCCTGTCGGCCGTGCTCGGCGAAGCCTGCGCGCGGCCCCGTCCTCTGAGCCGCCGAGGTCTCCCTGGCAAGGCGATCGCGAAGCTCGGCCGAGTTCAGCGGCAGGTCGCGGCCGTGGCCGTAGCCGCGTTGCAGGTGGATGGTCTTCACCCGCGAGCCGTCGAGAGCCTCCCAGTCGAAAACCCCGCCTACCAGGCCGGCCGGGACGCCCCGCCAGATGACCGCGGTCTCGATTTCGCGGAGGCGAAGAAGCTGGGGCATCTGCGCGGTGTGGCCGAACTGGTCGGGCAGGTAACCGACGGTCATCGGCTCACCGATCTCGCGCGCCCGCTCCAGCCCGAGCTCGAGGTTGCGGAGGAGCGACTCGCCGCTGACGAGGTGCTCATCGGGCAGGGTGTACCAGGGCCCCAGGCTCACCCGGCCCGCGGCTGCTGCTTCCCGAAAGGCCGCCAGCCGGTCGGGCCGCGCCTCCAGGTAGTCGTCCACCACCGCCATCTGGCCGTCGAGGTGAAAGCGCAGGCCGGGCTCCCGGGGAAGGGCCAGGAGGAGTGAGTCGAGGAGGGCGACGAGGCGCCGCCGGTAGACCGCGTAGGGCAGGTACCACTCCCGGTCCCAATGGGTGTGGGGAACGACGTGGACCTGCGGCGCGGGCGGCATCCGCCATATTGTGTCCGGGTGGCCGAGACCCTTCACCAGGCAGCCGCGCTGAAGGATCTCGCCCAGCGAATCTTCCTTGCCATGGGCGCTTCCCGGCCGGTGGCCGAAACCGTCGCCGGCCACCTCGTCGGGGCCAACCTCTCCGGCCACGACTCGCACGGCATGCTCCGCATCCCGCAGTACGTGGCCGAGGCCGACCGCGGCGTCCTGATCCCTTCGGAGACCGCCGCGCTGGTCAGCGAGGCGGGCGCGGTCGGGACGGTCGACGCCCGCCGCGGCTTCGGCCACAGCGCGACCACGCTCGCGATGGAGTGGGCCGTCGAGCGGGCGCGACAGTTCGGTATTGCCGCGGCTGCCGTCCGTCGCGCCAACCACATCGGGCGGCTGGGCGAGTATGCCGAGCTGGCGGCAGCCCGGGGCGTCGTCGGGATCGCCACCGTGGGAGTCGTCGGCGCGGGCGGCGTGACGCCCTTCGGCGGCCGAGGTCGCTACCTGGGGACCAATCCCTGGGCGATCGGCGTCCCGGCGGCCGGCGCCGAGCCGATGATCTATGACGCCGCCACCTCGGCCGTTGCCGAGGGCAAGCTGCGGGTGGCCCGCTCGAAAGGGTCGGCGGCGCCGGCGGGGGCGATCATAGACAGCGCGGGCAACCCCTCGGTGGACCCGGCGGACTACTACGCCGGTGGCGCGATGCTCCCACTCGGCGGGGCACTCGCCGGCCACAAGGGCTACGGCCTGGCACTCGCCTCAGCGCTTATCGGCGGCCTCGCCATGGCCGGCGACGAGGAGCCGACCACGGCCGGCACCGCCGCGATCCCCGCCGATCCCGGCTGGCTCGCGGGCGCCTTCGTCATCGCGATCGATCCCGAGTGGTTTGGCGGCGCCGACCGCTACCGGACCGCGGTCGCGGCGGCGCTGGCAGGCCTGCGCCGGCAGCCGGCAGCCGACGGTGTTGCCGAGGTCCTCATCCCGGGGGACCCGGAAAGGCGCAGCCGAGAGGTTCGCCGGCGGGAGGGGATTCCGATCCCCGAGCCGACCTGGAACGAGCTGCTCGCGATCGCCGGTCGCTACGGGCTGGAACCAGGCTGAGGCTGGGCGCCGCTCGGGAGCGGCTGCGGCTGGCCTGTACCCGGCGTGGGGGCGAGCGGGTTGAGCTTGGCGTCGATGTCCTTGCGGTCCTTGGCGAACTGCTCGGAGAGCGCCTTGACGCCGGCTAGGGCGTCGACCTGATGGGTGTTCTGGAGCTGGGTGACTATGTTGTCGATCGGCTTCGCCTCAGCCGTGAGGTACTGGGCCCGGACCGCCTTCCAGCTCGGGTCGTGCTGGGCGCCGGCGAGGGCCGCGCCGGCCAGGCGGAGCTGGTCGTAGTAGGCCTGCATCGACGCGACCGCCAGCTTGCCCTTGCCCCGGGCAGCCATCGCCTCGGCGTCCCGGTAGCGCTGGTTGGCTAGCTGCATGCGCACCCCGGCCTGGCTCACCGGCGAGCGGTTGGCCGCCACCAGCAGCCGCTCCGTGTTCAGCTTCAACGGATAGAGGTTGCCGTCCGGCTCGGACAGCTGGGCGGCCAGGGCGAGGCTCACTCCCGCGAGCAGGGCGAGCATCAGCGCGGTGCCGACGACGAGGCTCCAGCGGATGCCGTGACTGGGCAGCGGATGCTTTGACCTCCGGATCGGGAGCTGATGCTGGTGCACCCACCTTGCGCGATGCATCGCGCCACCCTGGTCAAAGGCGTCTCGAACCCGCGAGCGGGCTCCCGACTGCGCCGCGCCCCCGTTCAGGGCCGCGATCTGCTCGCTCAGGCCGAGCATTCCCTCGAGCTCCTCCGCCGCCGGGTGGACGCCGACCGCCTGGGCGACCGGCGCGCCGGCCTGGCGCCGCGCGATAGCGTCCTCCAGTTGCTTCGGGCTGGGCTCGACCAGCATCTACTCGGCGACCTCTGCCGAAGCCGGCTCCGGCTCGCCGGCAAGCGCCCGGCGGAGCGCGAGCAGAGCCCGGTGCTGGAGCGCCTGGACGCGGCCCATTCCCCGCCCGGTCGCTTTCGCGACGGCGTCGGCGGGTAGGCCGGCGACGAAGCGAAGCCCGAGCACGTCGAGCTGGTCCGGGGTGAGGCCGCGGATCGCCTCCCGGAGGCGCGTCTCTTCGGGAAGATCGGTCGCCGGCATCGGCGCCGGCGTGCCGGCCGGGCGGGCCGACTCGCTGAGCACGGCGTTGGCGATCCGCTCCAGCCAGGTGGCGAAGCCGCTCTCGTACCGCCGGTAACGGGGCAGCCCTTCGAGCGCCCGCAGAAAGACCCTCCGAACGATCTCCTCGGTGGCCGGGTGGTCGCCGACCAACGTGTGGACGTAGCGGTAGACGCCATCGAAATGGCCGTCGAACAGGTCGGCGAGGGCGTCCGCCTCGTAGCGCTGTGCCCGTAGGATGAGGTCGCGTTCACCACGATCCCGTTCGCGCTTTGCGGGTGACCTCATGAAGGCCGTCCGCCGGAAGCCCAACTCTGCCATGTCGTTATAAGAATAACGCCCGAAGCGATGTATGAGTTTCTACTGGAAAAAAGTTGGATCCAGAACCAGGGTGCGGCCTGCACGTCGGCCTGCGTGCTGGCCGGGCTGGGTGCGCTGGGTGCCCAGGACCTGCCCGACCTGGCCACCGCCTCAGCCCTCCTGGCCGGCCGGCCGAACGGCGCGCCCGCGCTTTTCGACTACGTGACGCTGCCCGGCCGGCGGGCGCCGCTCGATCTTCGCATCGAGCAGCTGGCCGCTGATCATGGCATCGCCCTGCACTCCACCTCGGAGGTCGTCCTGCCCGGCCTTGCCCAGCGACCGGGGGAGGCCGAAGTGCTGATCGTCCACCTCGCCTACGGCCAGGAGGTGCCAGGCCGTTACGGTACCTGGGGCTGGAACCTGCTGGTGCCGGCCAGCTACTCGACTGGCGGCCACAGCGTGGTGCTGGCCGCGCTCGACGGCGAGGGGTGGACGGTGCTCGACCCGAACCGGCCCGGCCTTCAAAGCTGGCCGCGACCGGGGATCGCCACCGCCCGGACCAGGTTACGAACCGGCTGAGGCGGCGAGCTCTTCGATCTGGGTGACCATCCCGTCGAGGATGGAGAGCCCGGCGTCCCAGAACCCGGGATCGGTTATGTCCATGTCCAGCTTCCGGACCAGCTCGTCGGGTCGGGTGGAACCGCCCGCGGCGAGGAAGTCGAGGTAGCGGTCGACGAACTCCGGCCCGGACTCCTTGTAGCGCTGGTAGACCGAGAGCGCCAGCAGGTTGCCATAGGCGTAGGCGTAGACGTAGCCGGGCGCGAAGTAGAAGTGGCCGACGTAGCTCCACCACGGTTTGTGGTTCTCGGTGAGCTCGAGCGAGTCGCCGAACATCGGCTGGAGGACCTCCTGCCAGATCTCCCCGAACTGCTCCGGCGCGAGCTCGCCCTCGGTCCGCCGGCGAGTATGTGCGGCATCCTCGAAGCGATTCATGGAGACCTGCCGGAAGACGGTCGCGAAGGCACCCTCGACCTGGTCGCAGAGCATCGAGAGCCGGATCCGGGGATCGCCCTCCTCGGCCATGATGCGGTCGAAGGTGAGCGTCTCGCCGAAGACGCTGGCGGTCTCCGCCAGCGTGAGCGGCGGGTGGTAGTCGAAGATGTTCTGCTTGCTGGCGAGCCGGTCGTGGAGGCCGTGGCCTAGCTCGTGCGCGAGCGTCAGCGCGTCATTGAGCTTGCCCGTGTAGTTCATCATCACGAACGGGTGATAGCGCGGTGTGGCGCCCATGCAGAAGGCGCCACCTCGTTTGTGGTCGCCCAGCGCGGCGTCGATCCAGGGCCGCTCGAAGAACTCCTCGACGAGCTCGCCGGCGCGGTGCGAGAAGCGCCGATAGGAGCCCAGCACGAGCTCCTTCGCCTCCTCCCAGGGGAGCTCCCGGCTGGCCGCCATCACCGGCGCGTAGCGGTCCCACTCGTGGAGCTTGTCGAGCCCCAGGAGGCGCTTCTTGACGCGGTAGTAGCGGGCGACCATCGGGTACCGCCCGGTGACAGCCTCGACCAGCGCCTGAACGGCATCGTCGGAGGTCTCGTTGGCCAGGTTGCGGGCGCTGATCCAGGTCGGGTACTTGCGGAGCCGGTCGTCGATCGCCTTGTCCTGGAGAACCACATTGAGGATGTAGGCGCGCGTCCGGATGTCTTCCCGGAGAGCCTCGGTGACCGACTTGCTCGCCTCCTGGCGGACGGCGCGGTCGTTGTCGCGGAGCATTGCCAGCGCCTGCTCGAGGCCGATCCGCTGTCCGCGCAGCTCGGGCTTGATCGACGCCGAGAGCTCCTCGAACAGCCGCACCCAGGCGCTGGTCGAGACCGGCGAACGCTCGGTCAGGAGGCGCTCCTCGACCTCGCTCAGGTTGTGGGGACGGTACTTGCGAGCCTCCTCGACGGTGTGCTTGTAGCGGCTCGCGAGGGGATCGGCGTAGAGGGGCGCGACCTGCTCGTCGGTCAGGTCGGCGAGCTCGAGGCTGAAGAAGACGAGGTGCCGGCCGCGCTCCGCGCCAGCCTCTTCGACGCGTGCCAGCAGCCTCCCGTGGGCGGGGCTGGCGGTGTCCTGGGTGTGCAGCAGAGAAGCGTAGATCGAGGGGCGCGCGACGCGGTCCTCGAGGTCTTCGCGCCTCTCCATCATGGCGGCGAAATCGGCCGGCTTGAGCAGCGCGACCTTGCCCTTGAAGTCCGCCTCGAACGCCTGCGCGTCCTCCATCCCGGCCTGCAGCGTCGCCTCGATCTCAGGGTCGGTCGGTGATGCGTAGAGCTCGGTCAGGTCCCAGCGGATGTTCTCCGCCCCGGTCGCCTTCGTCATCTGTGCCATCGGTTCGATTCAGGATAGCCGGGCCCGCATCCGCTCCACCTCCGCCGGCCCCGGCCAGCGGTCCGCGTAGACGCCCCGGTTGACAGCGGCCGTCACCTCGGAGAGGAGCTCCTCGAGCTCACCGCCGGCCACCCGCTGCCGGTATTCGTTGGGGGTCTCCGGTGGGGCCCGGCGCAGGCCCAGGCGCCGCTGGAGGCGGTCATAGAGACCGATCAGCTCCGCCTCCCCGGGGCTCCAGGCCCGCCGGCGGGGCGGCCGCCGGGCGCGCAGCCAGAGAAGGCCGACGACGAGCAAGACGGCAAGCGCGGCCAGCCCGGGAAGCATTGCCAGCGCACCGAGCCCGGTGAGAGCGGCGGTCGGCGCACCGAGCGCAAGGTGGGGTATCAGGTGGGCTAGGCCGGACGCCGCCCAGCGGTCGGGAAAGCGGGTCGCGGCGAGTACCGGGAAGGTTGGCGTCGGGTCGACCGGCACCCAGCCGTGGCCCGGAAAGAAGACCTCGATCCAGGCATGAGCGTCACTCTCCCGGACGATCGTCTGGTCGAGCGTCGTGTCGTACTGGCCGGGGTCGTAGCCGGTGACCAGCCGGGTCGGTATGCCCTGGCTGCGGAGCATCAGCGCGGCCGCGGTGGCGAACATCTCGCAGTAGCC
Organism: Candidatus Dormiibacterota bacterium; assembly: GCA_030948245.1. GTDB lineage: Bacteria > Chloroflexota > Dormibacteria > Dormibacterales > Dormibacteraceae > UBA6019. Next base: position 10,707 of record JALZAP010000014.1, read on the forward strand.
GTAGCGGGCGCCGAAGAGGAAGTCGTCGACCGGGTCGACGCCGGCCGGAGCGGGCGGCGTCGCGAGGGTGTAGCGGTAGTCGGCCTGGAGGTGCTTGGCCAGCGCGATGACGGCGTCATAACGCTTCATCAGCGGGTCGTAGCCGTCGAGGTAGGTGCGCGCCAGGGCGGCCGCCCGAGGCGATAGGTTGCCGGGATCGAGGTAGCTGCCGTCGGCAGGTGAGGAGGTGTTGTCCTGGTTGGGGACGCGGAGGGACGCCGGCGTGTAATCGGGCAGGTGGGAGACCACCGAGTAGGTCGTACCGGCCCGGTGCGGGGCCGGCGCATAGAAATCGCCGAAGCCGTCTTCGCGGACCTGGGCCGCGGGGTAATAGAGGCTCTCCACCGGTGCCGCGGCGTAGATCACGCCCGGCATCGAGCGGACGATCCGGACCGTCTCGACGAAGTCGCCCAGCTGCGGACCGGTGGCGGTGTTGCCGAGGTTGCGGCTGTCGACGTAGGAGCGGAAGGTCCGGAAGTGCCCCGAGGCGCCCGCGCTGACGATCCAGCTACCGCTCTGGTAGCGATCGAAGGTGAGGCCCCGCCAGTAGGCCGGCGCGCCGGTCCGGATGTACATCACCACGGCGCTGCCGAGCCTGCCGCGAAAGCGGAGATCCACGTTGCTGCTCTTTCCCGATGGGTCCGTCGCGAACTGGACCAGCGGAACCGCCGGCTGCTCGAGCCCGCTGAACTGGACGTTGGCCGGCAGCGAGAGGACCAGTGGCGCGCTGGGTGAGATGCTCGGCTGCGGCAGCAGCGCAAACCCGGCGACGCCCAGCAGGAGGACGGCGGTGAGGGCGGTTCCGACCGGACGCCAGGGCAGCTCGAGGCGCGGCGCACCGATCTTCTGGAGGAGGGCCGCCGACCAGAAGCCGGCCAGGCAGGCGACCCAGAGCACCACGAACACGCCGAACTGGTAGTCCCAGGCGAAGACCGCTGCCAGGTAGACCAGGGCGAGGCTCATCCAGAGGCTCGAGTAGAGGTTGCGGCGGGTCGTCAGGTCGAAGCTGGTGACCGCGACCAGGATCATCACCAGGCTGGCCTGGGGCAGGCTTGCGCCGAAAAGGCCGGTCACTGAATCGAAGACGAAGTAGGCGAGCCCGAGGAACATCATCCCGGCGATCAACGCCTGGAGCGCGCGCGGCCGCTTCCGATGCCGCCAGGCATAGCTGAAACGGTGGCCGGCGTAGGCAGTCGCGACGGCGGCCAAGGGGACCACGACGGTCTGCCCGTACCAGCCGATCGCAACCGCGGCCACGACGAAGCCGAGCAGGGCGAAGCGGCGAGCCCAGCGCGAGTCCTCCACCGGGGATCGGGGCAGCAGGCGAAATCTCATTCCGGTATTGGCCAGATAACGCCCGCTCGCCGGTAGGGGACGTCGAGCTCGCCCTCGCCCACCAGCCAGGCCCGGGTCGCGGCGCCCCGCTCCTGCAGGCCCTTGAGAAGCTCCAGGGCGGGACCGTCGACCTGGTCGGTGAAGGCGATCGCGTCCATCACGCGCGGCGCTTCGCTTGCCTCCACGGGCAGGTCGGGCCACCGGGCCAGCCATTCCAGGACCGCCCAGATCGAGCGAGCCTGCCAGGGCGCCAGCGACTCCAGTCCCGGCGCCCAGAGGTGGACGCGGCCGCCGCCGCGCAGGCAGTCCCAGGCTTCCGAGGCGGCCAGGCGGGCGAGCTGATCGGCGGTGGCGCGGCTCGCCGGCGCGGGGTCGAGCAGCAGCGCCAGCACCTTCAGTCCGGGCGGCTCGAACTCCCGCACCACCAAATTGCCGCGGCGGGCGCTCGTCCGCCAGTGGATGCGCCGCAGCGAGTCGCCGGAGCGGTACTCGCGGACGCCGTAGAGGTCGGTCCCGTGACCGGCGCGGACCAAGGTCAGCTGAGACTCGACCTCACGCACCTGGAGGCGGTCACTAAGGGAGGTGAAGAGCGGCAGCACAACCGCCATTGCACCGCCACGGTCCTGTCGCCGGGTTCGGAAGAAGCCCAGCGGGTCGGCCGACTCGACAACCATGCGGTTGGCGGAGAGTGGTCCGCGGCGGACAGGCCCAAATCGGCGAACGGCTGTCCAACCGGCGGCCGGCACAACCCCGGTTCCCGCTTCGAGGGCGACCTCCCCAACGCCGGCGGAAATGCGCGCTGGGCCGCGCGCCCACCTGCCGGCGGCCTCGAGCCGAAGCTCGAGTTCGAGGATGTCCCCTTCGAACACGGGTGCCGGAAGAGGCGCGTCGCGGAAGTCCCGCTCCGGGATCTCGAACACCGGCGCCAGTTCGGACGGTGTGACGTCCTGCAGGCGCACGCCGCCCGCCAGCCCGTGTGCGTTCCAGCCGGCATAGACGAGCATCACCGGAACGGCGGAGAGGAGCAGGAAGCCGAAGAGGAAGAGCCACGCAACCTCGCTGGTGGCGCCATAGAAGTAGACGACCGCACCCAGCGCCAATGCGCCGAGGAGACGCCAAGTTGGGCGCACGAGGTCCGGCTAGCGGCCGCGGAGGGGTGGCAGCGGCAGCTCGGCCACGACCTGGCCGAGCACGTCGGCGGCGGTCGCCCGGCCCCGCATGCCGAGCCGGTGGGCGAGTACCGGCCGGACCAGCGCCTTGACGTCGTCGGGCAGGACGAAGTCGCGCTCCTCGAAGAGCGCCAGCGCCTGGGCGGCGCGCTGCAGGTAGAGACCCGCGCGCATGCTCGCGGGGAGGGCCACCTCAGGTCGGATCCGAACGGCGGCGAGCAGCTCGACGATGTAGGTGCGGATGGCGCCCGCGACGACGACCTTGAGGCAGGCCTCCTGCAGCTCGACGACGTCGGCGCTGCTGAGCACCGGTTCGATCTCGGTGATCGGATCCCCGTGCTGGCGGCTGGCGAGGATCTCCTCGGCCTCCACCGCCGTCGGCGGTCCCATCTCGCAGGCGACCAGGAATCGGTCGAGCTGTGCCTCCGGCAGGGGATAGGTGCCGTGGAACTCGTGCGGGTTCTGGGTCGCGATGACGAAGAACGGGCTCGGCAGCTTGTGGGTGACACCCTCAAGCGTGACCTGCGCCTCGGCCATCGCCTCGAGGAGGGCCGACTGTGTTCGCGGCGTCGCCCGGTTCACCTCGTCGGCGAGGAGGACGTTTGTGAAGACCGGTCCGGGGACGAACTCGAAGGTGCCCTCGCGCTGGTTGAAGATGCTGGCGCCGGTGATGTCCGCCGGAAGCAGGTCGGGCGTGCATTGAACGCGGCGGAACTCGCCGCCGATGGACGCCGCGATGGAACGCGCGAGCATCGTCTTGCCGGTGCCAGGTAGGTCCTGGAGGAGGACGTGGCCACCGGCAACGAGGCCTGCCGCGGCGAGTCTCACCGTGGCGGACTTGCCGACGATGACTCGCTGGACGTTGTGTTCCAGCAAAGCGAGCATCCCGGCCGCCCGCTGCGGCACCAGGGCCGGGGTCGCCATAACTGGGCCGGATTCTACTACCAGGTGCTATCCGCCACTGTGAAGTCGTGTTATGTTATAGCGAATAGGAGGCTATATCACACAGCCTTCAATCATCCATACGGGTAGTCCTTTTGTTAAGAAACTCTTAGGAGGTAGCGCAGTGTTAATGTCCATCATCGTTTGGCTCGTCGTCGGCCTGATCGCCGGCTTCCTCGCCGGCAAGGTCGTCAGCGGCCACGGCTACGGTGTCCTTGTTGACATCGTGGTCGGCATCATCGGTGCCTTCCTGGGCGGCTTCATCGCCGGTCTGATGGGCATCGCGGCCA
>JALZAP010000214.1 GCA_030948245.1 Candidatus Dormiibacterota bacterium
CGGCGGCCGCGCGCGCCGCAGCCGACGCGGCCGCGGAGGACCCGGCGATCTGGAAGATCGCGGCCGCCAAGGTGCGCTGCGGCGAGGCGGCCGGCCGTGGGGCGACCATCGCCCACCAGGTTCATGGCGCGATCGGTTTCACCGAGGAGCACGTGCTCCACCACTTCACGCTCCGGCTCTGGTCCTGGCGGGACGAGTTTGGGACCGAAGAGGAATGGGCATCCGTGCTGGGCGGGTTGCTAGGAGATCGACTGTGGGAGACGCTGACTTGAGCGAGGTGCGCCTGGAACGGGACGGTACCGTCGCGCTGATCACGCTGGCGGCACCCCAACGGCGCAACGCCCTGCTCCCAGCCATGGTTGAAGACCTGATCGATGCGTGCGCACAGATCGATGCCGACCCCGGCGTCGGCGCGGTTGTCATCAAGGCCGAGGGCGAGGGCTTCTGCGCCGGCGCACATCGTGATTCCCTGAAGCAGGCCGGCCAGGATCCCGCCCGCGACGACCACTATCGCGCGCTCGGCCGCACCTACCAGGCCTTCGCCCGCGTCGGCGAGCTGCTGCCGCCGTCGGTTGCGGCGATCCGCGGTGCCGCGGTCGGCGCCGGCGTCAACCTCGCGCTCGCGACCGACCTCCGCGTCATGGCGCATGACGCGCGCATAATCACCGGTTTCGCGAAGATCGGCATCCACCCGGGAGGCGGGCACTTCGCACTGCTCGGCCGGCTGGTCGGCCGGGAGGCGGCCGCGGCACTGGGGCTCTTCGGGACCGAGATCGACGGGCGCAGGGCGGCGGAGATCGGCCTCGCCTGGGAGTCGCTGCCCGCCGAGCAGGTCGAGCCTCGGGCGCTGGAACTTGCCAAGCAAGCCGGGGCGGACCCGGAGCTGGCCCGCCAGACGGCTCGCTCATTGCGGCTGGAGCTGGGACCGCCGGCGCTGCCCTGGAACGCCGCCCTCGAGCTCGAGAGGGCGAGCCAGATGTGGTCGCTTCGCCGCCGGGAGGCCGGCAGATGATCCAGCACGGCGGCCCGCAGATGTGGATGTGGGGTGGCCGGCGCCGGAAGACCACCGATACCGGCCCGGCGAACAGCGGCCTGACCGGCGACCCAGGGCTCGAGGAACCGCCCGAGCCCGAAGGCCCGAAGGACCTCCGCGGGCGCTGGCGAAACTTCAAGCAGTCCTTCACCGGCACGCTCTCCGCGCTGCCCCGGGTGGTCAGGCTGGTCTGGGATGCGAGTCCGGCCATCACGATCGCGATGTTCGCGGCGACCGTCCTCGCCGGGCTCATGCCCGCGGCATCTGCCTACACCTCGAAGCTGCTCGTCAACGCCGTCGTGGAAGGCCTGCGGATCCACGACAAGCACGCCCCTGACCGGCTCAGCTTCGGTGTCGGCCCATTCCACTCGCCGGTCTTCAGCGTCTTCGGCGGGATCGTCTTCCTGGCCGTCATCCAGCTCCTGCTGTTCGCCGTCACCTCGCTCCTCGGCACGATCCGGAACATCGCCCAGCAGCTGCTCCAGAACTCGGTGACGATGACGATCCAGCTGATGGTGATGCAGAAGGCCGCCGGCCTCGACCTCGCCTTCTACGAGGACCCCGCATCCTACGACCTGCTCCGGCGTGCGCAGAACGACTCCGTCAGCCGGCCGGTGATGATGATCTCGACCGCTTTCGGCCTGCTCCAGACCATGTTGACCTTCGTGACGATGATCGCCCTGCTGCTGGCGGTCAGCCCGCTGCTGGCGGTGATCGCTCTGCTCTCCCCGATCCCCGCCTTCATCGCCGACACCCGCTACGGATGGCGGGGTTACAACATCGCCCGCTGGGGCTCCCGGCTCCTCCGCCGGATGAACTATCTGGTCACTCTGGTCACCACTGACAGCTTCGCAAAGGAGGTGAAGCTGTTCGGCCTCGGCGGCTATTTCATCAAGCGCTACCGCCTGATCGCCGACGCCTTCTATGGCACCCAGCAGCGGCAGGTCGTCCGCCGTTATGGCGTCGGGTACCTGTGGGGCATTCTGAGCATCCTGGTCACCTCGGCCACCTACCTCTACGTGGCGCTGCAGGCGGTCGTCGGCAGGCTGACCCTGGGTGACCTGACGCTTTACACGACGGCCGCCCAGTCGGTCCAGGGTTCGATCCAGGGCATCCTCGGCGGGTTCTCCGGGATGTACGAGCACAACCTCTACCTGAGCAACCTGTTCGAGCTGGAGGAGGTGCGGACTCAGCTGCCAGTGCCGGCCAACCCGACCCCGGTGCCCCGGCCGCTGAAAGGGGAGATCACCTTCGAGAACGTCAGCTTCGCCTATGGCGGTGCGATCTCGAACGCGCTCAGCAACCTCAGCTTCACAGTCAAGCCAGGCGAGACGCTGGCTGTCGTGGGTCGCAACGGTGCCGGCAAGACGACGCTCTTCAAGCTCATCTGCCGCCTCTACGACCCCAACGAGGGCCGGATCCTAATCGATGGCCAGGACATCCGCGACTACGAACCGGAAGAGCTGCGCCGCCAGATCGGCGCTATGTTCCAGGATTACGTCACCTACCAGGCGACGGCTGCCGAGAACATCGGCCTCGGGGACCTGCCCCAGATCGAGGATCGCCAGGCGATCGTTCACGCCGGCCAGGAAGGCGGAGCCGACGAGCTGATCGCCAAGCTGCCGGCCGGGTATGACACCGCCCTGGGCAAGTGGTTTGACACCGGCGTCAACCTTTCGGGCGGCGAGTGGCAGAAGGTCGCGCTCGCGCGCGCCTTCATGCGTGAGGCGCCGATCCTGCTCCTCGACGAGCCGACCGCGGCACTCGACGCCCAGGCGGAGTACGACCTCTTCGAGCGGCTCAAGTCGCTCACCTCGGGCAAGACCGCGGTCTACATCTCGCACCGCTTCTCGACCGTCCGCCGCGCCGACCGGATCCTATTCCTGGAGCACGGCAAGCTGGTCGAGGAGGGCACCCACGAAGAGCTGATGCGGCTCGACGGACGCTACGCCCGCCTCTTCCGGATGCAGGCCGCGGCCTACACGGGCGACGAGATTGTCGATTTCGACCCGGCCGCTTCGTCGTAAGTTTTGGGTGGCGGCGCATTCCGCGCTGCCCGGTCATGAGGTGACGGCTGAGAAAATGAAGTACATCCTTCTCTTCTGCGGGAACGACGACCGCTGGGACACGATGCCGGAGGCGGAGCGCAACGGCATGTACGCGCGAATCGGCGAATGGTGGGGCGGCCACCACGCGTCCGGGAAGATCTTCGGCGGCGAGGAGTTACAGCCGGCGACGACCGCGACCACCGTGCGCCATAACGCTGACAGCACGGTCGTGACCGACGGTCCCTTCATCGAGGCGAAGGAGACGGTCGGCGGCTTCGCGCTCATCGACGTGGCCAACCTCGACGAGGCGATCGAGCTGGCCAAGACCTGGCCCGCCAAGGGCCTGGTCGAGATCCGGCCCCTCGTCGTCGACAGCAACATGTGAGCTCAGCGACCGGTCCTCGCGCTGCTACCGACGAAGCCCTGGCTCGCGTCTTCCGGGAGGAAACAGGCCGCCTGGTTGCGGGCCTCGTTCGCTTCCTCGGCGACTTCGACCTGGCCGAGGAGCTGGTCCAGGAGGCGGTGCTCAGCGCGATCGAGACCTGGCCGGTGAGCGGCATCCCCGACAACCCGGCGGCCTGGCTTACGACGACCGCCCGGCGCAAAGCGATCGATCGGATCCGGCGCGAGTCGCGCTACCGGGACAAGCTGGTCCTGCTCGCCGGCTCTCCCGCACCCAAACCAACCGAGCCTGATGACCGGCTCCGCCTCATCTTCACATGCTGTCACCCGGCCCTCGGGCGCGAGGCCCAGCTCGCGCTCACGCTGCGAGCCGTCTGCGGCCTAACGACGCCCGAGATCGCGCGCGCCTTCCTCGCGACGGAGCCGGCTATGGCACAGCGAATCGTGCGCGCCAAGCGGAAGATCGTCGAGGCCGGCATCCCCTACCGGGTGCCCTCCCGGGAGGACCTGACCGGGCGTCTTCAAGAGGTGCTGGTCGTCCTCTACCTCCTTTTCAACGAGGGCTACCTGGCCAGCGGCGGCCCCGCCGCCCACCGCC
>JALZAP010000215.1 GCA_030948245.1 Candidatus Dormiibacterota bacterium
ATATCGAGACCGCCTTCGAGGAGGAGAATCTCATCCTCCGCGGCCGTGTCTCGACGCCGGAGCGCAGGGAGGCGGTCGGGGCGGTGGCGGCGGAGGTACTGCCGGGCGTCGAGATCGTCAACGAGGTGGTCGTCGTCCGCCTCGCCGAGGACGGCCGATCGGAGACGGTCGCCTGATCCGGGTCGCAGCCTGCGCCGACGTCCACTTCGGGCCCGACTCGGCCGGCCGGCTCCGGCCTGACCTCGAGCACCTCGCGGAGCGGGCCGACATGCTCCTCATCGGCGGCGACCTGACCCGGTCGGGCGAAGCCGCCGAAGCCCGCGTGCTGGCCGCGGAGCTCCGCGGGCTGCCCGTTCCCGTGCTGGCCGTCCTCGGCAACCACGACTACCACCAGGGCCAGGAGGCGGCCGTCACGGCCGCCCTCGAGGAGGTCGGGATCAGCGTCCTGGAGGGGACGGGCAAGATCCTCGAGCTGGCCGGGATACGAGTCGGGGTCGGCGGCGTCAAGGGCTTTGGCGGCGGCTTCGCGGGTGCCTGCGCGACTGAGTTCGGTGAGCCCCAGATGAAGGCTTTCGTCCACCACACACGGGTTGCCGCGGCAAACCTCGAGGCGGCCCTGCTCGCCCTCGACGCCGAGCTCAGGATCGCCCTCCTCCACTACTCGCCGGTGCCCGACACGCTCAAGGGCGAGCGGCCGGAGATCCACGCCTTCCTGGGCAGCTACCTGCTCGGTGAGGCGGCGGACCGGGCCGGCGCCGACCTGGTCCTCCACGGCCACGCCCACAACGGCACCGAGAAGGGTCAGACCGACGCCGGATCCCCGGTCCGCAACGTGTCGCAGCCGGTGATCCGGCGCGCCTACGCGCTCTACACGCTGGAGCCGAAGCGAGCGCGGGCGAAGGCCAGCTAGCGGGCAACCTGGCGAGGCAGATGGGCTAGATGGGCGGTTCCTTCCAGGTCACCTCGCCGATGGTGATGGCGAGGTGCGTCATCGTCGAGCCCGGCGCGGCTCCGTGCCAGTGCTCCTGGCCGGGTTCGGCGGTGACCGTGTCACCCGTCTCGAGGAGGACGACCTCCGCGCCGCGATCCTGGACGCGGCCCTCGCCCTCGACCACCTGGAGGACCTGGCCGCCGCTGTGTGAGTGCCAGTGTGTGGTGGCACCGGGCTGGAAGCGGACAAAGCTCACCCGGACCGGTGCGGGGTCCAGCTGCTCGTGGATCGGGCGCTGGTCGGCGGCGCCGGTGAAGCCGCCCTGGGGCTTGCGGAGCTCGCCCTGCATCGCCTGGCCACGACGGATCAGCGCCATCGGAAAGACAATACCGGCATGAAGATTGAAGGATCGGTCGTCCTCGTCACCGGTGGCGCCTCCGGCCTCGGCCTGGCGACCGCCGAGCTGCTCGCGTCGAAAGGAGCCAAGGTCGTGGTCGTCGACCTGCCGCGCTCAGCCGGCGAGGAGGTGGCCGGACGCCTGGGCGGCAGGTTCGCCGCGGCGGACGTGACCAGCGAGGAGGATGTGAACCGGGCGCTCGACGCGGCGGCCGAGTTGGGCCAGCTCAGGATCTGTGTCAACTGTGCGGGCATCGGCAGCAGTGGCCGCGTCGCTGGAAAGGAAGGGCCCTATCCGCTCGACCAGTTCCGCAAGGTCCTCGAGGTGAACCTGGTTGGAACCTTCAACGTCCTGAGCAAGTCGGCCTTCCGGATCGGCGCCGCCGAGCCGGTCGACGGCGAGCGCGGCGTCATCGTCAACACGGCATCGGTCGCGGCCTTCGAAGGCCAGATCGGTCAGGCCGCGTACACGGCTTCCAAGGCCGCCATCCACGGCCTGACGATTCAGACGGCCCGCGACCTCGCGTCGCTGCAGATCCGCGTCTGCACGATCGCGCCCGGGCTGATGGACACCCCACTGCTGGCCGGCCTGCGCGACGACATCATCGAGCAGCTGGCGGCGTCGGTGCCCAATCCGCACCGCCTCGGGAAGCCGGCCGAGTATGCCCTGCTGGCGGCCCACATAATCGAGAACCCTTACCTGAACGGAGAAACGATCCGCCTCGACGGTGCACTCCGGATGGCCCCTCGATAAGAAAGGAGGACGCCCCTCGGCGCTCTCCTCCTGCAGGGGCAGACGTCTCGGCTAGCGGAGGCCGAACATCCCGGCGATGGCCACGAAGGCGACGGCGCCGGAGCCGGCCAGCCAGACCACGGCCGTCAAGGCGGCTTGCGTGCGGGAAACACGGCGTCGGCGCTGGAGGCGGGCCCGACGCTCTTCGAGGGAGAGGACCTGGCCCTGCGCCACCGGCTGTGCGATGGCGCCACCCTCGCCTGAGGGTCGATTCCAACCTTCCAACGTGACTGCCATTTGTACCCCTTGAAACTCGATGACTTACTACGGGGATTGTAGCACGAAAAAGTGATAGTCCAACTAACACATTGAGAAATAGCCAAGTTGGATGGCGAGGACCCCGGTTCCAGGTCGGAGCCGGCCCACTAGAGAACTTATCTGAAGTATTTACAAGCGTGTTGTTAGGTTGTGGGCGACTCTGGGCATCGTCTGATTCGAGGCCCCCTTGCGCATATCCTGGTTCCGACTTCTGGCCTCCCCTAGCAGCGCCGCTCTTCTGCTGGTCGTGTCCGTGCTCGTATCCTTTTGCTTCCCGATGCCGGATCCGATGCCGCTTCCCTGGGCCCACCCGGCGCCCTCCCACTCGAGGCTGCTGAGCAACCCCGCGCCGGTCCAGGTCGGGACCAGCTTCAGCCCCGGCCATGCGACCTACCTCGGCCTCGATTGGAAGGACGCCTACATGCGGCTGGAGGCGATGCACTTCAAGGTCATCCGCCTCTCCGCCTACTGGGACCAGGTCGACGTCGAGGGCTACGACCAGCTCGATTGGCTGATGAAGGAGTCGCAGGCGTCAGGTCAGCCGGTGGTGCTCTCGGTCGGCATGAAAGGCCTCGGCTGGCCCGAGTTCTTCATCCCTCGCCAGCTCCAGCCGAAGACCGAGGACGGCGGCGACGTGAGCCAGGACGGGGTCCTTCGGGCCGCGGTCCTCGACTTCGTCCAGGAAACCACGTCACGTTACAAGGACAACCCGGCCCTACTTGCCTGGCAGGTCGAGAACGAGCCCCTCAACCCCGCCGGGCCGCACCGCTGGTACATCGGTCGCGAGCTCCTCGCCAAGGAGGTCGCGATCGTCAAGGAGCTCGACTCGCGGCCTGTAATCGTCAACGCCTTCGGCCACTTCAACATGCTCTTCGACCGTACCTCCAACCGTTCCGGGTTCGACCTCGGGGCGCTGCTCGGCTTCGATTCGAACACCGCGGAGGCCCAGAGCCTTGGCCTGCTCGGCCGGGACGACATCCTCGGTCTCGACGTCTACACCGAGATCGGCTACAACTTCCTCGGTCATGAGGGCGTCAGCCACGCCGGCTCGGATTGGGCTGCCAAGGCCGGCCACTGGCGGAGCGTCGCGCTCCGACAGGGGAAGCAGGCCTGGATAACCGAGGCCCAGGCCGAGCCCTGGGAGGCCTCCATCAACACCTACGGCGACCCGAAGAGCACGGTGGCCTCGGACATCCCTGCACGCTTCGCCAGCATCCGCGCACAGGGGTTCTCGACCATCCTCCTCTGGGGCGCCGAGTACTGGCTCTGGCGGGCTGACAACGGCGACCACAGCTGGCTCGACGCTGTAACTGGGGTCCTGGCGGCGAACGCCGCCGCGCCGCCTGTGTCGGTCTGAGTCGGAGGGGGGACGTCCGCGTGTCGGCCGTGCTCGCCAAGCCTTCGCGCGGCCTACCCCTGGTCTGATTTTTTTCCTGCGCGACTTAACAGCTTGTATTCGCTTTATGTTCGTCCGGTCTGAAACTTGCCCTCGCAACTTGATCGAGTACCTGACCTGTTGGCTTCTCCACCGGCGAGAGCGCGAGGTGCTGGTCCCCGGCGTCCTGCCTTATGGCTTCGACGCCGTCGTCTTCTGCTGGCGCTGCGACCACTTCCGCGGCTGCGGGCTCCAGGTTCTCGACCTCAGTCGTCCGCAGCCGTCCCTGACGGTGCGCTAGACCAGCCAGACC
>JALZAP010000216.1 GCA_030948245.1 Candidatus Dormiibacterota bacterium
CCGCTACGGCGTGCCGCGGATCGCCTTCATCAACAAAATGGACCGGATGGGGGCCGACTTCTACATGGCCCTCGACTCGATCAAGACGCGCCTGGGCGCGCGAGCCGTCGCGATCCAGCTGCCGATCGGAGCCGAGGACAAGTTCGTCGGCCTGGTCGACCTGATCAACCTGAAGACGGTCATCTACACCGACGACCTCGGCAAGACCTCCGAGTCGGGCGAGATCCCCGCCGACATGCAGGAGCTCGTCGCCCGGCACCGCCATGACCTCATCGAGGCGGTGGCCGACTTCGACGACAAGATCATGGAGAAGTACCTCGAGGATGAAGGCACCACCGTTACCGCGGCCGAGATCCTGTCCGCGCTGAGGCGGGGGACGGTGGCCGGGATCCTGGTACCCGTCATCTGCGGCGCGGCGCTCCGCAACCGCGGGGTGCAGCCGATGCTGGACGCCGTCGTCGACTTCCTGCCGTCCCCCGCGGACGTCAAGGCGGTCGAGGGCACCGACCCCCGCGACGGCCACATAATCGTTCGCGAGCCGGACGAGGACGAGCCCTTCAGCGCCCTTGCTTTCAAGATCCAGATGGATCCCCAGGGCGTCGGCAAGCTGACCTTCTTCCGCGTCTACTCAGGCCGTCTGAAGGCGGGCTCCTCGGTTATGAACGTAACCTCCGGCAAGCGGGAGCGGATCGGACGCATCCTGCGCATGAGCGCCATGCGCCGAGAGGATGTCGAAGAGGTCTTCCCGGGCGACATCGCGGCCGGCGTCGGCCTCAAGGTCACGACCACCGGCGACACCCTCGCCGACGAGGCGAAGCCGATCCTGCTCGAGAACATCCTGTTCCCGGAGCCGGTGATCTCGGTCGCCATCGAGCCGAAGACCAAGGTCGACCTCGACAAGATGGGAATCGCGCTCCAGCGCCTGTCCGAGGAGGACCCCACCTTCCGCGTCCACACCGACGAGGAGACGGGCCAGAACATCATCGCCGGGATGGGCGAGCTGCACCTCGAGATCATCGTCGACCGGATGATCCGCGAGTTTGGAGTCGACGCCAACGTCGGCAAGCCCCAGGTCGCCTACAAGGAGGCCATCCGAAGGCCCGCCAAGGCGGTCGGCCACTTCGTCCGCCAGACCGGCGGCAAGGGCCAGTTCGCCCACGTCGAGATCGAGGTCGAGCCGGGCGAGAGGGGAGAGGGCTACGTCTTCGAGGACAAGATCAAGCAGGGCGCGATTCCGCGCGAGTACATCCCCGCCGTGCAGAAGGGCATCGCCGAGGCGATCACCACCGGCGTCGTCGCCGGCTACCCGCTGCTCGACATCCGGGTCCGGCTGGTCGACGGCCAATTCCACCCGGTCGACTCGAGCGAGATGGCGTTCGGCATCGCCGGGTCGATGGCCGTCAAAGAGGCGATGCGGCGGGCCGATCCCTGCCTGCTCGAGCCGGTCATGAAGGTCGAGGTCGTGATGCCCGAGGAATACCTCGGCGACGTCATCGGCGACCTCAGCTCGCGCCGCGGCCACATCCTCGGCATGGAGGGCCGGGGCACCTCGCAGGTGGTCCGCGCCACCGTCCCCCTGTCGGAGATGTTCGGCTACGCCACCCAGGTCCGTTCGATGACCTCGGGGCGTGCCACCTTCCACATGGAATTCGACCACTACGAAGAGATCCCCGCCAATATCGCCGAGGCCATCGGTCGCCGCGGCAGTTCGACCAGTTAGCACTAGGAGGCATCCGTGGGAAAGAAGAAGTTCGAGAGGACCAAGCCGCATCTGAACGTCGGGACCATCGGTCACATCGACCATGGCAAGACGACGCTGACCGCCGCGATCACGCGCGTCCTGGCCGCCAACGGCCTGGCGCAGTTCACCGCGTTCGACCAGATCGACAAGGCCCCCGAAGAGAAGCAGCGCGGTATCACGATCTCGATCGCCCACGTCGAGTACGAGACCGAGAAGCGGCACTACGCGCACGTGGACTGCCCCGGGCACCACGACTACATCAAGAACATGATCACCGGCGCCGCCCAGATGGACGGCGCGATCCTCGTCGTGGCTGCCAACGACGGTCCGATGCCGCAGACCCGCGAGCACGTGCTTCTGGCGCGCCAGGTCAACGTCCCCTCGATGGTCGTCGCCCTGAACAAGGTCGACATGATGGAGGACGAGGAGCTGCTCGAGCTGGTCGAGCTCGAGGTCCGCGAGCTGCTCAGCCGCTACGAGTTCCCCGGCGATGACACCCCCGTCGTCCGCGTCTCGGCGCTGAAGGCGCTGGAGTGCGGCTGCGGCAAGCGGGAGGAGGAGCACTGCGGCAAGATCTGGAACCTGCTCGATGCGGTGGACTCCTACATCCCCGAGCCCGAGCGGAAGATGGACCTGCCCTTCCTGATGCCCGTCGAGGACGTGTTCACGATTGAAGGTCGTGGCACCGTCGTCACCGGCCGGGTCGAGCGAGGCGTCCTCAAGGTCAACGAGGAGATCGAGATCGTCGGTGTCCGCGACCTCCGCAAGACCGTCGTGACCGGCATCGAGATGTTCCACAAGCTGCTCGACAACGCCCAGGCGGGCGACAACGTCGGCGCGCTCCTCCGCGGCGTGAAGCGGGAGGAGGTCGAGCGCGGCCAGGTCCTCGCGAAGCCCGGCTCGATCAAGCCCCACACGAACTTCAAGGCCAACGTCTACGTCCTGACCCGGGAGGAGGGAGGACGGCACACGCCGTTCTTCAACAACTACCGGCCCCAGTTCTACATGCGGACCACCGACGTCACCGGCTCGGTCAAGCTGCCGGAGGGCGTGGAGATGTGCCTGCCCGGCGACAACATCGAGATGGAGGTCGAGCTCGGCACGCCGATCGCGCTCGAAGAAGGTCTCCGCTTCGCCATCCGCGAGGGTGGCCGCACAGTCGGCGCCGGCGTCGTCACCACGGTGACGAAGTAGGCGATAGGTAAAGGAAGGGGCTACCGATGACCACCGGGATCTACTTGGCGTCTCATCCGCTCGGATCGGCCGATCCGTCGGTTGTCGGTCTGCGTCCGCATTCCCCAGCCTTCGGCCGGGGCCCCCTAACCAAGTCAGTCGCGCTCCTACCGGTGCGCTCCTTCCGGTGCTCAACCGCCGCCCTAATCTCGACCGCCCGACCGGCGATCCGCCGGCGTAGACCCGGAGGTCATCGGTAGTGGCGCAGCGCATTCGAATCCGGCTCAAGGCATATGACCACCGGGTGCTCGACCAGGCGGCGGACCGCATCGTCGACACGGCCCGGCGCACGAACGCGCGCACCGCGGGCCCCATCCCCCTGCCGACCGAGATCACCAAGATGACCGTCATCCGCGGGCCCTTCATCGACAAGGATTCCCGCGAGCAGTTCGAGATGCAGACCCACAAGCGGGTCGTGGACATCCTCGACCCCAACCCCCGGGTGGTTGACGCGCTGATGCGCCTGAACCTCCCGGCCGGGGTCTCCATCGAGATCAAGTCCTAGCCATGGCCCCCAACCGCGGTCGCTCCACCAAAGGACTGCTCGCCCGCAAGGTCGGGATGACGCAGCTCTTCAACGCCGACGGCACCGTCTCGGCGGTGACCGTGCTGGAGGCCGGACCCTGCCGGGTCCTTGGCCTGCGGACGGTGGAGAAGGACGGCTACGCCGCGGCTCAGATCGCGTTCGGCGCCATCCCCGAGCGAAAAGTCACCAAGCCCGTCGCGGGCGGGTTCAAGAAGGCCGGCATCGACCCCCACAAGCACGTCGTCGAGATCCGCAACTACGACGGTCTCGAGGTGGGCCAGGAGCTCAAGGCGGACCTCTTCGCCGAGGGCGACCTGGTCGACGTGACGGCAACCTCCAAGGGCAAGGGCTTCCAGGGCCTGGTCAAGCGCCACCGCTTCTCGCGGGGCCCGGAGAGCCATGGCTCGATGAACGTCCGCCAGCCGGGCTCGATCGGCGCGACCGACGCGGCGCGCGTCTTCAAGGGCGTCCGGATGGCCGGCCAGATGGGCAACGTGCGGACGACCGTCCAGGGCCTCCGGGTGGTTCGAGTCGAGGGTGAGCGAAACCTCCTGC
>JALZAP010000217.1 GCA_030948245.1 Candidatus Dormiibacterota bacterium
GTAGATGACGCTGCCGTTCTGGACGTTGAGCACGCCCGGTGGACCGGGTTGGCTATCCCCTTCGAAGTCGATCATGCGCCCGTTGACGGCGCCCGCCGGGACCGGTCCGGCACCGACCAGCTCGATCGGGAGGGGCGCCATCACCGCGGTCACCGCGTGAGCGCGAGGATGAAAGCCGTTCACCGTGAAGGGTTGGAAGGACTGGTTGGTCCAACCGACGACCATCGGCTCGACATCGCTCGAGGGGATTCCCTTGAAGCTCCCCGAGCTGAGCAGCGACAGGATCCTGGTCTTCGCTTCCCCTTCCCGTTGGGAGTCGCTGGGACTGCCGTTTTGGGGACCGAACGAGTAGCTGGGATAAATGCTCATGATGGCCGGCGGGCCATTGAAGCTCGTGGCCTTGGGCACGAAGCTGACCGGGACGGTGGCCCCCGGCGCCAGCGCTCCCAGCTTCTGGAACCCGTCGCCGGCGATGACAATCGCGTCCGTGAAGGTCAGCGAGGATCGGTTCTCGATCGTGCCTGTCAGCGAGCCGTTGAGCGCTCTGAGATGGCCGGTGAGCTGCGGGGCGGTGATCATCCCTTCGGTCCCGAAGCCACGCAGCGTGAAGGCGGTCATCCCGGGCAACGCCACCTTGCCGGCCGCGAAATCGACCCGGATGTCGGCTCTGGTGGGGCTTCCGTAGCCGTTGTAGTCGGTGATACCGCTGACCAGGAGCTGGTTCTCGCCAGTGCTGACCTCGTAGTCGCCACGGGTCGGGGTGATCACGCCGTCGTACGTCTCCTGGTAGGCGCGGTCCGACCCCGACTGGACGTGGATGATCGAGAGCTGGTTGGTCTGCACCGACACGCCCTTGCTCCAGATCCCCCCGCCGTAGGCCCCGGCCGCGACGACCACCGCGATCAGCGGGAGCGTGATCCACGCCAAGGCTCGGCGGCGGAGCGCGCCGAGAACGAAGTAGTTGACGGGACCGACAAGGAGCACGTACACGAGCACCAAAACCCCGGTCAATGCCAGGGAGGGAAGGTCGAGGGCGGGCAGGCTGCCGAGCACCTGGCTCAAGGTGGCGCTCCTCTGGTAGATGGAACCACCGCTTCCCGGTCCGAACGGCCCGCCGAAAGGACCGCCGCCCATCGTTAGCTGGGCGTTCGGCTGGGAGGACCCGACGATCGTTCGGACGAGTACCTGGCGGAGCAGGGACTTGGTGCCGCTCCAGCTGGCGATCGGTTCCTGCTTCCAGTCGAAGGTGGCCAGGGTGACGCTGCCGCTGCCGATCTTCTTCTCCACCAGCAGCGGTTGAGCGCCCTCCGCCAGCCAGCTGGACCCACCGTCCAGCGAGCCGGTCGCGACCTGGACCTCAGCCAGGCCTCCCAGCGCTGAGTTCGAGTTAAGTGGGGCCAGGCCGGTGACCCGCATCGGAACGATGTCCGGGGGCAGGCCGGCCAAAGTCCTGTGCCAGGAGGACCCGGTTCCGAGGAGCAGCGCTCCGCCGTTCCTCACGTAGTCGGCGATCGCCGACCGCTGGGCCGCGCTGAGCCCCTCGGTCGCGAAGTCGTCGATCGCCAGCAGGTCGAAGCTGCGAAGCGCGATGGGAGAGTCGACCAGGTCCGCGAGCCCGAGATGCACGACGTCTGCCGAGACACTGCCGGGATGGACCGCGGCGAAGTCGGAGAGCGCGGTGGAGTCATCGGAGAGAACGCCGATCAGGGTCGTGGCGCCACGGGTTGCCACCGCATCCTGGCCGGCGATGACTCGGCCGTTCTTGACGATCCGCACGGTGACCCTCGTACCGGCCTCCACGGCCAGGTAGGTGCGGAAATGGATGGTGGCGCCGGACGCCAGGACCACCGGCCGCTCGTAGCTGGCCGGCCAGACCGGACCGAACTTGCCGCCGCCGCCGCCGCTCACTACCTCGAGCCTGCCGTCGACCTGCGGTCCCTTGTTGGCGACGGCGATCGAGATCGGCATCCACTGCTGGGCCTTGATCACGTCCGAGTAACCGATGTGGGCCGAGATCGTCAGCGGGTTTTCCGCCGCGGCCTGCACGTTGATGGCGCCAAGGCAGAGGAAGAGGCCGAGTGCGAGGAAAGCCGCTGCGAGTTTCGTGTTGGTGCGTCGGCTGCCGGCTGTCATCTACTTCTCCATACGGCCGGGTAGGGCACAGGGTAATGCCGTATTCCGCAAAAAATGCCGCGTCAGCACGACCTTCTCCGAGCGTCGGCGGCCATCGAGTCTGCGAGGTTGAATGCCGCCCACTCCGCTTCGTAGCTGCGACTGCCCCTGCATGTGGCGCTGACAGTCCTCGTCCGAGGCTCAGATGCGCGGGAAGCTAGCCATTGCGCTTCAGGAGACCAAGGTGCTTGGCGCGCCGCTCCGCCCACCCGAAGACCGCCAGGCCGGCGGGGATAAGCACGACGCCCATCGCCAGCAGGAGGCCAAGGAGCGGCAGCAGGTCCACCAGGTGGCGGCCCTGGAGGAGCGAGTCGCGGATCCCTGAGAGCGTGTAGGTGAGGGGAGAGAAGTAGCCCGCGACCTGGAGCGGCCAGGGCAGCACGGAGAGTGGGTAGTAGACGCCCGACACGAGCAGCAGGAAGCCCTGAATCGCCATCGCCATCTGGTCGCCCTTTTCGGGTGAAAGCAGCGGCAGGACTGCGGCGAGGATGCCGATCCCGACCAGTGGCAGCGTGGAAGCCGCCAACACCGCCGCCGCGGCGAGCAGGTCGGACTGGGAGAGGTCGAGGTTGAAGAGCGGGACGGCGATGGCGAGAACGATCGCCGACCGGATCAGGCCGTAGACGATCGCGAAGAGGCAGATGCCGAGAAGGTGCGTCACACGCCGCACCGGTGCCATGAAGGTGTACTCGATGGTCCCCTCCCAGCGCTCCCAGCTGATCGCGAAGGAGACGTCGGTGAACACGCTCGAGAGGTAGCCCCAGAGAAGCGACCCGACAAGCAGGAAGAGCTGCGTCCGGTGGAACTCGCGGCCGCTCAGCACCGCCAGTCCGAGCCCGGAGGCGAGGTAGCCGATGCTCAGCACGCTGACCAGGCTGTAGAAAAACCAGAGGACCTCCCACGCCCAGTAGCGCTTGACCAGGCTGAACTGGCGCGCGGTGAAGCCGTAGAGTGCCTCCGCCTCATGCCAGACGGGCGACAGCGGTACCTGGGTCATGTCACGAGCTCCTCTTCCTCGTCTTCTTCGAGGCTCTTCCCGGAGAGGTGCATGAAGACCTCTTCGAGGTTGGGTTGGGAAAACCGTGCGCAGAGCTCATCGGGCGTGCCGTCGGCCAGCGCCGCGCCCTGGTCGAGCATGATCACCCGGTCGCTCAGGGTCGCGGCCTCGGCGAGGTCGTGGGTGCAGAGCAGGACGGTGACCTCGCGCTCGCTGCGCAAACTTGCCAGCACCTCCTGCACCTCGCGCTTGGAGCGAGGGTCGAGCCCGGTGGTGGGCTCGTCGAGGAGCAGGAGCGAGGGGGTGGTCATGAAGCTCCGCGCGATCGACACCTTCTGCTGCTGGCCGCGGGAGAGCTGCTTCATGGGCCGGTCGAGGATGTCCCCGGAGAGGCCGAGCCGGGCCATCAGGTCCTCCACCCGCGAGCGGGTGCGGGCGTCCGCGCTTCCGTAGAGACGGGCGGCGTAGAGCATGTTCTCCCAGCAGCTCAACTCCTTGAAGAAGGAGGCCTCGACCGACACCCGATTGATGTGCCGGCGTACCGCCGCAGCCTCGTCGACCACGTCGAGGCCGAACACGCTGGCGGAGCCCGAGTCGGGCGTGAGCAGCGTGCCGAGAATCCGGATGAGCGTCGACTTGCCGCTCCCGTTCGGCCCGATTATCCCGGTCACGCCGCCGGCGGCAACCTCCAGGTCGAGAGGCTTCAGGGCCATCTTCGTGTCACGCTGCCGGCGCCACCAGGCGCCCTTCGGACCGCGCTTCCAGAGGCGGAAACGCTTGCTGACGGCGTCGAGTCGGATCGCGGTTCGTTCGTTCATCTCACTTCCCATCGGTTCGAGGCAAAAAGAAAAGGACCGGGCGGAGAGCCGCACGGTCCTTGGT
>JALZAP010000218.1 GCA_030948245.1 Candidatus Dormiibacterota bacterium
CCCTCGATCCAGGGGGGTAGGCCGCGCGCAGGCCTAGCCGAGCACGGCCGACAGGGGGGACGTCCCCCCTCGATCCAGGGGGGTAGGCCGCGCGCAGGCCTAGCCGAGCACGGCCGACAGGGGGGACGTCCCCCCTCGATCTATGATCGCCGAGGTGACTGACGGCCGCACATTCCCGCCCGGGTTCCTCTGGGCGACGGCGACGGCGGCCCACCAGGTCGAGGGCAACAACACCAACAACGATTGGTGGGCCTTCGAGCAGCAGCCTGGCAAGATCGCGAACGGCGACGTGTCGGGGATCGCCGTCGACCACTACAACCGCTACCGGGAGGACTTCGCGCTCCTCCGCAAGCTGCGCAACAACGCCCACCGTCTCTCTGTCGAGTGGTCGCGGATCGAGCCGTCGCAGGGTGAGTTCGACTCCCGCCAGGTCCGCCACTACCGGGACGTCCTGGGCGAGCTGCGCGAGCAGGGTATGGCTCCCATGGTCACCCTCCACCACTTCAGCAGCCCGCTCTGGTTCGCGGCCCGCGGCGGCTGGGCGGCCTCCGGGGCGCAAGAGGCGTTCCTGCCTTTCGTGCGCCACGTCGTCGACGAGTTGGGCGATCTCGTCGACACCTGGTGCACCATCAACGAGCCCAACATCTACGCAACCCAGGGCTGGATCTTCGGGGCCATGCCGCCGGGCCACCGGAACGACGTTCGCGGCCTCTGGCGGGTCCTCGGCAACCTCCGGGTCGCCCACGAGGCGGCCTACCGCGTGATCAAGAAGCGCTGGCCGGACGCGCCCACCGGCCTGGCTCACAACAAGTACTGGCTGGTCCCCGCCCGCCCCGGCAACCCGCTCGATCGGGTCGCCGTCCAGACCGGCCGCAGGATGATGGACTTCCTGCCGGCCGGCGGCGGCCGGATGCAGCGCACCGTCGCCCTCTCTTCCGACTACATCGGCCTCAACCATTACGGCGGCCGCCTCGTCCAGTTCGACCCTCGTCAGCCAGGCTCCCAGTTCGCCCGCCAGTTCAACCCTCCCGGTTACCCGGTCAGCGACTTCGGCGACGCCGTGAAGCCGGACTGGATCCGGGAGGCCCTTCTCGAGCTGAAGGAGTTCGGCAAGCCGGTTTACGTCACCGAGAGCGGGATCGCGGTGGAAGACGACTCGATCCGGCTTCAATTCCTCAAGGACTACCTTGGCGAGGTTCACCAGGCGATCGCCGAGGGCGTCGACGTCCGCGGCTACTTCCACTGGACGTCGATGGATAACTTCGAGTGGGCCCACGGATACAAGATGAAGTTCGGCCTGATCGCGGTCGACCGGAAGAGTATGGAGAGGACGCCGAAGCCGAGCGCGGGCCTCTTCGCCCGGATGGCGCTGGCCAACGCGGTCGTCGATTGAGCCGGCGCCACGCCTGGATGTCCTATTGGGGGTGGTGCCCTAACCCACCTAAACTGCCAACGTGAAGCTCGGGATCGACGTCCCGTATGCCGACTTCCTCCCGCGCGAGATGGTCGTCGCCTACGTGCAGGAGGCGGACAAGCTCGGCTACGACACGGTCTGGGTGGCCGAGGCCTACGGCTGGGACGCCTTCACGATCTGCACCCAGCTCGCCTGCTCGACGCAGCGGATCAAGATCGGGACCGCGATCGTCAACGTTTTCAGCCGGAGCCCGGCGCTGATCGCCCAGACAGCCGGCTCGCTCGACCTGATCTCGAACGGCCGCTTCGTCCTCGGCCTCGGCACGTCCGGCCACCAGGTCATCGAGGGTTGGCATGGAGTGAAGTTCGAGCGCGGCGTGCGCCGGATCCGGGAGACGATGGAGATCGTTCGGATGGTGCTCAGGCGCGAGCGACTCGTCTACACGGGCGAGATCTTCGAGCTCTCGATGGGCCTGAAGCTGATCACGCACCCGATCCGGGACGCGATCCCGATCTATCTCGCCACCCTCACCCCGACCGGCGTCGCGCTGGCGGGCGAGCTGGCTGACGGGTGGCTGCCGGTCTTCTTTTCGCCCGCTCACTACGATCAGGTCATCCGGCCGGGCCTCGAGAAGGGCGCCGAGAAGGCCGGACGGCCGCTTTCCGACCTCTCCGTCTGCCCGATCGTGCCGGTCGTCGTGACCGACGACCGCAAGGCCGGCCGCGACAGCAGCCGCGCCCACCTTGCCCTTTACATCGGCGGCATGGGCTCACGGGAGAAGAACTACTACAACCAGCTCTGGTGCTCCTACGGCTACGAGGAGGAGGCGCGGACGATCCAGGACCTCTACCTCGACCGCAAGAAGGACGAGGCGATGGCCATGATCACCGACGAGATGGTCGACCTCACCACCATCATCGGCCCGGCCGAGGAATGCCGCGAGCGGCTCGAGGCGCTCGCCAAGGTCGACGTCAACGAGGTGTCGGTCGCGCTCAGCGTTCCGGGAAATGACCCGAGGGAGACGCTCGCCGCCCTCCAAGCGCTCGCCCCGCGGTGATCGTCCGCTGGGGCGCGCTGATCGCCGTGCTCGGTGCCTGCGTCGGCTACCTGATCTTCACCGCGACGGCAAGCAATGCCCAGTACTACCGGACGGTCGCCGAGCTGAAGCAGAACCCGGCTGCCGGCGACTCGCGGGTGCTGGGCACCGTCCAGGACGACGTCCAGCGGCTCGACGGGGGTTTGGAGGTGCGCTTCACAGCCAGCCAGGACGGCGCCAGCATCCCGGTCGACTACCGCGGCTCGCTGCCCGACATCTTCAAGCCCGGGATCCAGGTGGTCGTCGAGGGAAGGCTCGAGCGGGATGGCGTCTTTCACGCCCCAACGCTGCTCGCGAAGTGCCCTTCGCGATTCACGACAACTCCCTCAAAGTAGGGGCCGATGCTTCTCGCTGACATCGGCGCCGGCGCGCTGCTCGCGGCGCTTGCCCTGACCGCGTTTGCGACCTTCCTCGGCTTCCTCTCGGGCGCCCGGCAACTGCCCCTCCAGGCCCTGGTCGCGAGGCGTGCCCTATGGGCGGCCGCGGGTGCCGTCTTGATCGCCTCTGTGGCCCTCGAGGCCGCCTTCCTCAGCCACGACTTCGTTATCGCCTACGTCGCCGAGCATTCCGACCTCGCGACGCCGGCACCGCTGCTCGCCGCCGCCTTTTACGGTGGTCAGGAGGGATCGCTGCTCTACTGGACTCTGGTCCTGGCGGTCATCGGCGGCCTGTCGCTGGTTGGAACCGGGTCCGGCCGGCTGCCCGCCTACGCGACCGGCGTGCTGGGCGCCATCCTCGCCTTCTTTCTGCTCGTCCTCAACTTCGTCGCCGGCCCTTTCCAGCTGCTCGACTTCATCCCCGCGGACGGTACCGGGCTCAACCCGCTGCTCCTCGATGGCGGCATGCTGATCCATCCACCTTTCCTGCTCGCCGGCTTCGCCGCCTTCGGGGTTCCCTTCGCCTTTGCCATCGCCGGGCTGCTTGCGGGGCGTGCCGACGCGGCCTGGATCGCCCACACCCGCCGTCTTGCGCTCCTCGCCTGGGGCCTCCAGAGCGCCGGGCTGACGCTCGGCATGTGGTGGGCATACCACGTCCTTGGCTGGGGCGGCTATTGGGGCTGGGACGCGGTCGAGAACGTGGCGCTGCTGCCCTGGCTGGTGACCACCGCCTACATCCACTCCTCCCAGATCCAGGAGCGGCGCGGGATGCTCAAGGCCTGGAATCACGGCCTCGTCATCGCGGCCTTCCTGCTCGCCATCTTCGGTACCTTCGTCGTCCGCAGCGGCATCATCCAGTCGGTCCACAGCTTCGCTCTGAGCGCGATCGGGCCCTGGTTCCTCGGCTTCCTCGCCCTCGCCGTGGTCGCCTCGGGCCTACTCCTCTCGGTTCGCACGCCGCTTCTCCGCTCGGAGCGCAGCTTTGAATCGAACGTTTCCCGGGAGGGTGCCTTCCTGCTCCAGAACCTACTTTTCGCGGCACTCGCCTTCGCCGTCTTCTGGGGTACGGTCCTGCCGCTCGTATCCCAGCTTTACCAGGGCCGCACGGCGGTGGTCGGAGCGGCCTTTTACGAGCGCGTCACGGG
>JALZAP010000219.1 GCA_030948245.1 Candidatus Dormiibacterota bacterium
TTGTTGGAGATGACACCTTCAGCCTTGGCGCCGACGTCGACCAGAACCTCGTCCGGGTCCACCCGGACGACGACTCCGTCGACGATGTCGCCGTGGTTGAGAGTCCGGAATGCCTCCTCCTCGAACTGGAGGTAGTCATCCATCGTCAGCATGGGAGAGGACTCGTGCTCCTCACCCACAGCCGAGGTCTCCTTTTCCTCGGTCATAAGCGCGCCTGTCTCTTTCGTCAAGAGAAACCCCCTAAAAAAGTATTGGTGTGGTCTTGGTCGTCAGAAAGTTGCCGCCGCCAAAACGAAACCCCATTCTACCCTTTTGAGGGCAAATCAGAAGCTCTCACCGAGGAGATGGTTGTCGATCAGCCGGGTCGTCCCGAAGTTGACCGCCAGCACCGCCAGCCGGCCTGGGCTGCGGAAGTCGCCGGGGTCGACCAGCTCGGCGTAGTCGGGACGGGCAATCGGCTCGGCCGCCAGCTCGCGGTGGAGCAGCTCCCGGAGGGCCGCCGGGTCGCGCTCGCCGGCGAGGTAGGCGTCGTTGGCACTTCGGAGCGCCCGAGAGATGACGCGGGCCGCCCGCCGAGCGTCGGGGCCGAGGTAGGCGTTGCGCGAGCTCAGGGCCAGGCCGTCGGTCTCGCGCACGATCGGACAGGTGCGGACGGTGATCCCGGTGCCCAGGTCGGCCGCCAGGCGTGAGACCAGGGCGGCCTGTTGGGCGTCCTTCTGCCCGAAGTAGGCGCGATCGGGACGGGCTGCCCAGAAGAGCTTCGAGACGATGGTCGCCACGCCTTCGAAGTGACCCGGTCGGCGGGCACCTTCGAGCGCTTCGTCCAGGCCCGCGACGCGCACCCGGGTGGTCGCCGTAGGGGGGTACATCTCGTTCACCGTGGGCGCGAAGACGGCGTCCACGCCGAGGCCGTCGAGAGCGCCCAGGTCGCTCGCCAGGTCGCGTGGGTAGCGCTCGAAATCCTCGGCCGGGCCGAACTGGAGCGGGTTCACGAAGATGCTCACGACGGTCCTCTGGTTCTCCGCCAGCGACGCCTTGACGAGGCTCAGATGGCCGGCATGGAGCGCGCCCATGGTCGGGACCAGTCCCACCGACTGGCCCGCCCGCCGCCAGCCGGCGACCAGGTCCCGCAGCAGGGCCGCCGTCGCAACGACGAGCGGTCGTGCGCTAGCGACCGCCGTACCCGATGCCCTCAGCCGCACCGTCGCCGACCACCGACAGCCCGCCCGAGTAGCTGTGCTCGGCGTCAGGAAAGGTTCCCGCCTCGACCTCTCCGGCGTAGCGTCGCGCCGCCTCGATGACCAGCTCCCCGAGGTGGGCGAACTCCTTGACGAAGCGCGGCTTTCGGCCCCGGCTGAGACCGAGCATGTCGTGCACGACGAGTACCTGGCCGTCGCACTGAATGCCCGCTCCGATCCCGATGGTCGGGATCGCCAGGGCCCGGGTGACCTTCGCGGCGAGGGCGGAGGGGATGGCCTCGAGGACGATCGCGAAGGCGCCGGCGGCCTCCAGTTCGAGCGCCTCGGCGAGGATCCTGGCGGCGACCGCCGGGTCCTTGCCCTGGACCTTGAAGCCCCCCATCCGGTGGACGCTCTGAGGCGTCAGGCCAAGGTGGCCCATCACCGGGATGCCGGCCTCGGTCAGGCGACGCGTCGTCTTGACGGCCATCGGTCCGCCGCCCTCCAGCTTGACGGCGTGCATCCCCGCCTCTTTGAGGAGCCGGCCGGCGTTGTGAAGCGCTTCTTCGACCGAGGCCTGGTAGGAGAGGAAGGGCAGGTCTCCGACGAGCAGCGCGTTGCTCGCTCCGCGGGAGACGGCGCGGGCCAGGATGACGAGCTCGTCCATCGTTATGGGGAGGGTCGTCGGGTGGCCGAGCATCACCATGCCGGCGGAGTCCCCGACCAGCAACACGGGGATCTCGGCGGCGTCCAGCAGCTGGGCGGTCGTGTAGTCGTAGGCGGTGAGCATCGCGAACCGTTTTCCCTCAGCCTTGAACCGCTGAAGGTCGAGCACCGTCGTCATCTCGGTTTCACCTCCGGGTCGCTGCCGGCTAGCCGGTCAGCGCCTCTCTGATCTGCTCCCCGCGAGCGGGATCGAGTCCCGTTGCAAGCGCCAGCTCGAGGGTTGCTGCTCCGAGGATACGGTAAACACGGGCGGCTTCTTCCATCGCGCTCCGGTCGAGCACCTCGAGGTGGCGCCGGACGGTGGCGGGGTCGCCCCGCCGGATCGGACCGATGAGTGCTCCGCCGAGTCCCTCCCGGCCGAGGTTGTCGACCACCCCGGCCAGCAATGGAACCAGGGCCGCGAGCGCCTCCTCCTCGGTCCAGCCCAACGTCTCGAGCACCCCGGCGGCGGTGGCCGCGAGGCCAACCACCAGGTTCGAGCTGAGCACGGCCGCGACGTGATACAGCGCGCGCTGCTCGTCGGGGACCAAGCGGGGATTGCCGCCGATGTCGCGAGCCAGCTGGAAGAGGCGATCGGTCACCTCCTGATCGGTCCCGTCGACCCCGATCAACGAACCTGCGAAGGCCTCCGGTGGACGGACCACGGGGAAGGACTGGAAGGGGTGGAAGGATCCGGTCGGGTGACCGGCGGCCCGTGCCGCGGCAAGCGCTCCCAGCCCGAGCGAGCCACTGACGTGGACGACCCCTGTCGTCGCCGGCAGCCGTGCCGCGAACGCCGCGGCCGTCTCTGGGACGGCGGGATCGGGGACCGCGAGGAAGGCAACCTCGGCTGCGGTTAACCCCGCTTTGGGATCACGGCCGGCGACCAGCTCCGTTCGATGACCGGCCGCGCTGAAGGCCCCTGCCAGCGACCGCCCGAGGCGTCCGCGTCCGGCGACCAGGAGGTCGATTCGGCGCTCTGGCTAGGACGCGGTGGAGCGGGAGGCCGCCGCCGCCGGCGGCTCCTGCGCGAGCAGGGCGTCGAACTCCGCCGCGTCGATGGTCTCGACAGTCTTCAGCTGCTCGGCGATCAGCTCCAGGTGGCCCCGCCGCTCGGTGAGGATCCGCTTGGCGGTCTCATAGCCGTCGCTGACGAGGCCGCGGACCTCTTCGTCGATGAGGGCCGCGATCTCCTCCGAGTAGTTGCGCTGCTCGCCCAGGTCGCGGCCCAGGAAGACCATCTCCTCCTTGACCCCCATGGCGACGGTGCCGAGCTTCTCGCTCATGCCCCACTGGGTGACCATCTTGCGAGCGGTGTTGGTGACCCGCTGGATGTCGTCCGAGGCACCCGACGTGATGTCGCCGAAGATGATCGACTCGGCGGCCCGGCCGCCCATCGTCCCCGCGATCTGGTCGATGAGCTGCGACTTGGAGATCAGGTAGCGGTCTTCCTCCGGGAGACTCATCGTCCAACCGAGGGCCATGCCCCGGGAGACGATCGAGATCTTGTGCACGGGGTCGCAGTTGGGAAGCGACTTCATGACCAGGGCGTGGCCGACCTCGTGGTAGGCGATGATCGACTTCTCGTGCTCTGAGATCCGACGGCTCTTCTTCTCGGGACCGGCGATCACGCGAGCGATTGCCTCCTCGAGCTCGTCCATCCCGATCACCTTCTTGTTGGCGCGCGCGGCGAGGATCGCGGCCTCGTTGATCAGGTTGGACAGGTCGGCGCCGCTGAAGCCAGGCGTCTGCTCGGCCAGGATCTCGAGCTCGACCTCCTTCTCCAGGGGCTTGTTCTTGGCGTGGACCTGGAGGATCGCGAGGCGGCCCTTGATGTCGGGCCGGTCGAGGGTGACGTGGCGGTCGAACCGACCCGGGCGCAACAGGGCGGGGTCGAGGACGTCGGGACGGTTGGTGGCGGCGATGACGATGACGTGGGTGTTGGTCTCGAAGCCGTCCATCTCCACCAGCAGCTGGTTGAGGGTCTGCTCGCGCTCGTCGTGGCCACCGCCCAGGCCGGCGCCGCGCTGGCGACCGACGGCGTCGATCTCGTCGACGAAGACGATGCAGGGGGAGTTCTTCTTGGCCTGGTCGAAGAGGTCGCGCACC
>JALZAP010000220.1 GCA_030948245.1 Candidatus Dormiibacterota bacterium
CGGTGGAGAAGATCGACCGCAGCTGGCTGCCCTCGGTTATCAGGATCACCACGCAGACGACCGAGACGAGGATGAGGATGATGGCGTACTCGACCATCGCCTGCCCCCCCTGTCGGCCGTGCTCGGCAGAGCCTGCGCGCGGCCGATCCCACTGCATGCGCCGGCGCAGCGAGACATAGGTCTTTGAGGCGAGGTAGCTGATAAGAAAGGCCATTTGGGGTTGCTGATTTCGCTAACGCGCCGGCCAACCATAGCGGTCGCTCTTACTTTTTGTAAGTAACCATGCCCGGCGCTCTTAACAGCCCTGCTCACGCATTCCGCACCGACACCGCTACTTTCGGCGGCGCACGCACATGGTTGCCTCAGTTTTCAGCTGCCTCCTGAAAGGACTCCACGGCCGCATCATCGAGGTGCAGGTCGACGTCGCCTCCGGCAAGCCGGGCTTCCAGCTGGTCGGCCTCGGCGACGCAGGCGTGAAGGAGGCGCGTGAGCGGGTCCGCTCCGCGATTCGCAACAGCGGGTTGCCTTTCCCGCTCCAGCGGCTGACAGTCAACCTGGCGCCGGCCGAGTTGCGCAAAGAGGGCAGCGGCTTCGATCTGCCGGTGGCGGTTGGGATCTCGCTGGCGATGGCCGGCCGCCGATCGCCCCCGGTCTGCGCGTTCATCGGCGAGCTGGCTCTCGACGGCTCCGTGCGTCATTCGGACGGCGTGCTGGTGGCCGCTCGAGCCCTCCGAGCGGGAGGAATCGAGACCCTCTACCTCGCCTCCGATGACGCGGCCGAGGCCGCGCTGGTGCCCGGACTTCGAATCGTCGCAGTTCCCGACCTGGCCGCCCTTATGAGCCACCTCAACGGCGAGGCGGAGCTTCCCGCGCTGGTCGGAACGACGCCCGAGCCGCCCGCCGCAACGGCAATCGAGGATGACCTGGCCGAGGTCCACGGCCAGGAGGCGGCCCGCAGAGCACTCGAGCTGAGCGCGGCGGGAGGCCATCACCTGCTGCTCAGCGGCCCACCCGGTTCCGGCAAGACGATGCTGGCCCGCTGTCTGCCCGGGATCCTGCCGCCGCTCAGCTTCGACGAGGCGGTGGAGGTCGCCCAGGTTCGCAGCATCCTCGGCGAGCTGGAGGGGCAGCCGCTGCGCTGGCAACGTCCCTTCCGTGCGCCCCACCACACGATCTCGACCGCCGGTCTGGCCGGCGGCGGCTCCGGCCTGGGCCGGCCGGGCGAGATCAGTCGCGCCCACCTGGGCGTCCTCTTCCTGGATGAGCTTGCCGAGTTCCAACCGTCCTCGCTACAGTCGCTCCGGCAGCCGATCGAGACCGGCCGGGTCACGCTCACCCGCTCACGGGGAGCCGTCACCTACCCGGCCCGCTTCACCCTCGTCGCCGCGACCAATCCCTGTCCCTGCGGCTGGGCCGGCGACGAGCGGCGGGCCTGCCGCTGCCCACCGGCCGCGATCGACCGCTATCAGCGATCACTCTCGGGTCCGCTGCTCGACCGGATCGATCTCCGGGTTGCGGTCTCCCGCCCGCCGCTCGGGACTCTCTCCAGCGGGCCGGGCGGCGAACCGTCGAGCGCAGTCCGGCCGCGGGTGATCGCCGCTCGGACCCTCCAGCTTTCCCGCCAGGATTGCCTCAACTCTCAGCTCCGTCCAGCCCGGCTTCGGGAGCACGCGCCGCTCGGACCGGGGCGCCGGCTGCTCGAACGCTGGGCCGAGGAGCGAGGGCTCACGGCGCGCGGCTTCCACCGCGCCTGGCGGGTCGCCCGCACCGCCGCCGACCTCGATGGGGAGGAGGCGATCGCCGAGCGCCACCTCCTCGAGGCACTCGGTTACCGGCTCCTCGATCGTGAGCGGGCAGCCTGACCTTCCCCCGCTGCGGTCGCGGGGTCGCTGGCCGCCGCCCGACGGACCCCGGGTGGCGATCGTCGGCGCCCGCCGCCCGACGCCGTATGGCGAGGCGGTGGCGGAGCGGTTGAGCGCCGACCTCGCTCTCGCCGGCATCGTTGTCGTGAGCGGCCTCGCCCGCGGCATCGATGCGGCGGCACACCGCGGCGCGATCGCCGTCGGTGGCGTGACGGTGGCCGTTCTCGGCACCGGCGTCGACGTCGTCTACCCGGCCGAGAACGCGAGCCTCGCGGCGGAGCTCCTGGCAGGCGGCGGCGCGCTGGTCAGCGAGTTCGCCGACGGGACGCCTCCCCGCCGCGGGCACTTCCCGAAGCGGAACTGGACGATGGCCGCCGTCTCCGACCTTGTTGTCGTCGTCGAGGCCGCGGAGGGCAGTGGGGCGCTGATCACAGCCGAAGCGGCACTCGCGCTCAACCGGGAGGTGATGGCTGTGCCGGGCAGCGTGTTCAGCCCGCTCAGCGTTGGGACCCACCAGCTGCTCCGGGATGGGGCTGGCCTGGTCCAGAACGCTCGCGACGTCTTATCTGTATTGGGACATGGCCAGGAGGTGCTCGACGACCCTCTCCAGCCTCCCAGCCGGCTCGGATTGGCGCCGCCGCCCCGGCGTGACGGGATTCTCGGCCACCTTTCGGAAACCCTGCCCATCACCGCCGCCGACCTCGCCCGCAAGCTCGGGCTCGGCTTTGCCGAGGCGCTGGCCAGGCTGACGGCGCTGGAGCTGGAAGGGTCGGTCAACCGGCGCGGGGATGGCTACATCAGTCGATTGAAGAGGGAGTAGGATGGCGCGCCGGACGGTATAAGGAGTTCCATGGCAGCCAGCCTGATCATCGTCGAGTCACCCGCCAAGGCTCGGACACTGAAGCGATTCCTAGGGGATAGCTACGACGTCCGAGCCTCCATGGGCCACGTCCGCGACCTGCCCGAGAAGACCCTCTCGGTCGACGTGGACGCGGGGTTCAAGCCCACCTATGAGGTGGTTGAGAGCCGGCGGAAGACGCTCGGCGAGCTGAAGACGGCGGTCGGCCGCGACCGCGAGGTGATCCTCGCCTCCGACCCCGACCGCGAGGGCGAGGCCATCGCCTGGCACCTCTCCGAGGCGCTCCACCTGCGCAACCCGAAGCGGATCGAGTTCCACGAGATCACCGCCGAGGCGGTTCGCCGCGCTCTGGCGTCACCGCGCGACATAGACATGAACCTCGTCAACGCCCAGCAGGCACGCCGGATCGTCGACCGCCTGGTCGGCTACCGCCTGAGCCCCTTCCTCTGGAGCAAGGTCCAAAAGGGCATCAGCGCGGGCCGAGTCCAGTCGGTGGCGCTGCGCCTGGTCGTCGACCGCGAGGCGGAGATCCGCGCCTTCGTCCCGGTCGAGTCGTGGACGATCGACGCCACCTTCTCCAAAACACTGTCAGAGCCGGGCGACGCCCCCCGCTTCAAGGGCCGCCTGGTCCGCCGGGCGAGCGAGGGCGAGAAGTCCAAGCTCGAGGTCGGCACGCAGGCTGAGGTCGATGCGCTTCTCAAGGAGCTTGAGGGGGCCACCTACAGGGTCGTCGACGTCCAGGAGAAGCGCCGGACGAAGTCCTCGCCGCCGCCCTACATAACCTCGACCCTTCAGCAGGACGCCTCCAGCCGGCTCCGCTTCGCGCCGAACCGGACGATGCGCATCGCCCAGTCCCTTTACGAGGGTGTCGACCTCGGGCCCCAGGGCTCGTCGGGCCTGATCACCTACATGCGCACCGACTCCACCAACATCGCGGCCGAGGCCGATGGCAAGGTCCGCGGCTGGATCAAGTCCGAGCTGGGCGACAAGTACCTGGGTAGGCCACGGACGGACAGGGCCCGAGCAGGGGCCCAGGAGGCCCACGAGGCGATCCGCCCCACCGACCCCACCCGGCGGCCGGAGTCCGTCCGCCAGTACCTGAAGGACGACGAGTACCGCCTCTACGAGCTGATCTGGCGGCGCTTCGTGGCCAGCCGGATGGCCGACGCCGTCTACACCGGCAACCAGGCCGAGATCCAGGCCGGCGACCTCCTCTTCCGCGCCAGCGGCGTCCGCCTGACCTTCGACGGCTTCTACAAGGTGTGGG
>JALZAP010000221.1 GCA_030948245.1 Candidatus Dormiibacterota bacterium
TACCTCGGCGGCACCGCCATCCTGATCGTCGTCGGCGTGGCCCTCGACACCATGAAACAGCTCGAGACGCAGCTGATCATGCGGCAATACCGAGGCTTCATCAAATGAACCTGTTGCTCTTCGGGCCGCCCGGCAGCGGCAAGGGTACCCAGGCCGACTTCCTGACCCAGGACCACGGCATCCCCCAGATCTCGACGGGGGACATCCTCCGCGACGACGTCAAGCGGGGCACGCCTCTCGGCAAGCAGGCGACCGAGTACATGAAGCGGGGCGAGCTGGTCCCCGACGAGGTGATGGTCGAGATGATCCGGGAGCGGATCACCCGGCCCGACTGCGCCGGCGGCTTCCTGCTCGACGGATTCCCACGGACGGTGCCCCAGGCGGAGGCCCTGGACGGGATGCTGGAGACGATCGGCCAGCACATCGACCGCCTCCTCTACCTCCACGTCGAGCTCGAGGAGCTGGTCGAGCGGCTGACCGGACGCTGGGTCTGTCCGAGCTGCGCCCGGAGCTACCACAAGGTGAACAACCCACCCAAGGACGACATGAAGTGCAACGTTGACGGCACCCAGCTGATGCACCGCGACGACGACACCGAGGAGACGGCCCGCCGCCGCTCGGAGGTCTTCTACCAGCGCACCTACCCGATCCTCGAGTTCTACAAGAAGCGCGGGATATCGGTCGAGATCGACGGCCACGGAACCATCGCCGAGGTGCGCGAACGGGTGCGGCGCGCGCTGGCCGGCACCACCGGGGGGGCCGCTTGATCAACCTCAAGACGAAACACGAGATCGAGCTGATGGCGACCGCAGGGCGGCTCCTCAACTCGGTCATCACGGAGATGAAGGCGGACTGCGAGCCCGGCGTCACGACCGGCGACCTCGACCGGCTGGCCGACCGCCTGATCCGCAAGGGAGGGGCGCGGCCCGGCTTCCTGGGCTACCAGGACTTCCCGAAGTCGACCTGCATCTCGGTCAACGACGAGGTAGTCCACGGCATCCCCGGCAAGCGGGTGATAAAGGAGGGCGACATCGTCAGTCTCGACCTCGGCCTCGTCCTCAACGGTTTCTGGGCGGACATGGGCTGCACGGTGGCCGTCGGCGGGGTCAGCCTGGAGGCCGAGCGCCTGATCCGGGTCACCGAGGAGTCCTTCTGGGTGGGTATCGAAAAGGCTGTCCCCGGTGGCCACCTGCACGACATCAGCGCCGCCATCCAGGCTCACGTCGAATCAGCCGGCTACTCGGTCGTCCGGCAGTTCGTCGGCCACGGCATCGGCCGCAACATGCACGAGGATCCCCAGGTCCCCAACTTCGGGGTCGCCGGCACCGGCCAGGAGCTCAAGGCGGGGATGACGCTGGCGATCGAGCCGATGGTAAACGCGGGCAGCCACGAGGTCTACATAAAGCCCGACGGCTGGACCGTGATGACCGCCGACGGCAGGCTCTCCGCCTACTACGAGCACACCATTGCGATAACGGCAGAGGGCCCTCGGGTCCTCACCCTGGGCGCTAATGAAGCCGCCCGTTTGAGTATTGCCGGATGAGGTATAATCGCCGTTCGTGCCCCAGCCGCCGAGCCCGGTCGATGGGCGGGTGCTCGAGGTTCTCCCCGACGGAATGTTCCGCGTGGAGCTCGAGAACGGGGTCAAGATCCTCGCTCATGTCGCCGATCGCCTCGCAACCCACTTCAAGCGGGTCCTGCCGGGCGACCGGGTCAGCGTCGAGCTGACCGAGACGGACAGGTCACGGGGAAGAATCAGAGAGATCAAGAGATGAAAGTGAGGCCGTCGGTCAAGAAGATGTGCGTGAACTGCAAGGTGATCAAGCGCGTGGGCGTGCTCCGGGTCATCTGCAGCAATCCGAAGCACAAGCAGCGCCAGGGTTAAGGAGAAAGGCAGACAAGCATGGCTCGAATCGCCGGCATCGACATCCCTCGCGACAAGCGGGTGGTAATCGCCCTGACCTACATCATGGGGATCGGCCGCTCGACCTCGGAGAAGGTAATCCGGCAGGCGAACGTCAACCCTGACACCCGGGTCAAGGACCTGACCGACGAGGAGGTCGGAAGGCTTCGCTCGATCGTCGACAAGATGGCCTCCACGAAGGACATCCTGATCGAGGGCGACCTCCGGCGCGAAGTGGCGATGAACATCAAGCGGCTGGTCGAGATCGGCTCCTACCGGGGCATCCGGCACCGCCGCGGGCTCCCCGTCCGGGGCCAGCGGACCCGCACCAACGGCCGCAGCCGGCGAGGCCCGAAGCGAACGGTCGGCGTCCGCAGGAAGAAGGGTAAGTAGGAACCAGGGAAACCAAGAGCCGAATGGGAAAAACCAAGAAGAAGGTCGTCCGCACCCGCCGCCGCGAGCGAAAGAACGTCGCGGTGGGGACGGCGCACATCCAGAGCACCTTCAACAACACGATCATCTCGATCGCCGACCTGGAGGGGAACGTGATCTCCTGGGGAAGCGCGGGCGCCCAGGGCTTCAAGGGAAGCCGGAAGTCGACCCCCTTCGCCGCACAGGTGACCGCCGAGGCCACCGCCCGCCGGGCGATGGATCACGGCATGCGCTCGATCGAGGTCTTCGTCCGCGGCCCGGGCGCCGGCCGGGAGGCGGCGATCCGCTCTCTCCAGGCCGCGGGTCTCGAGGTTTCCGCGATCACCGACGTCACGCCGATCCCGCACAACGGGTGCCGGCCACCCAAGCGGCGGCGAGTCTGATGGCCAACTATTCCGGCCCCGTCT
The DNA here is from genome assembly GCA_030948245.1 of Candidatus Dormiibacterota bacterium. Classification (GTDB taxonomy): domain Bacteria; phylum Chloroflexota; class Dormibacteria; order Dormibacterales; family Dormibacteraceae; genus UBA6019. The sequence goes on from JALZAP010000221.1 coordinate 2,743, forward strand.
GCCGCTTCTGCCGCCGCGAGGGAGCCAAGCTCTACCTCAAGGGCGAGAAGTGCTACACCAAGTGCACGCTCGACCGGCGCGCCTTCGCGCCCGGCCAGCACGGCCTCGCCCGCAAGCGCAAGGTGTCCGACTACGGCCTCCAGCTGCGCGCCAAGCAGAAGGCGCGGCGCTTGTACGGCCTCATGGAGGGCCAGTTCCGCAACTACTTCGAGGCCGCCGAGCGGGAACCGGGCGTAACCGGCATCAACCTGCTCCGCCACCTCGAGCTGCGTCTCGACAACGTCGTCTACAGGATGGGGCTGGGCGCCTCGCGCAAGCAGGCCCGCCAGCTCGTCGGCCACCGGCACTTCGAAGTCAACGGGAAGGTCGTCAACATCCCTTCCTACCAGGTGCGGCCCGGTGACGTGGTCACCCTGCGGCAGCGGAGCAAGGAGGGCAGCGAGGTCTTCGACGTCGCGCTCGCCGCTTCCGGCTCGCGGACGATGCCGTCCTGGCTCTCCTTCAACGAGAGCGAGAAGAGTGCCAAAGTGCTTTCCCTCCCCGAGCGCAATGAGATGGAGATGGGAGTCGAAGAGCACCTGATCGTCGAGTTTTATTCGCGCTAAGAACCCAAGGGAGGTTTGTTTCAGTTGGCGATTGACACCCCGGTTTCGGTTGCGCCCCAGGTCAAGCGGCTGGAGGGAGGCACCGACACGTTCGGCAAGTTCGAGATCGAGCCGCTCGAGCCCGGTTTCGGCATCACCCTCGGCAACACGCTGCGGCGAGTGCTGCTCTCCTCACTGTGGGGTGCCGCCGTCACGTCGATCCAGATCGATGGCGTGGCGCACGAGTTCACCTCGATCCCGCACATCAAGGAGGACGTGACCGAGGTCATCCTCAACTTGAAGCAGCTCAACCTGAAGAGCTTCACCGAGGATCCCCTGACGCTGACGCTGGACGTCCGCGGCCCGGCCCAGGTCCACGCCTCGGATATCCAGACCACGTCGGACGTGGAGATCGTCAACGGCGAACTCTACATCGCGACGATCGCCGACAAGGGTCACCTGCGGATGGAGCTAAATGTCGAGAAGGGCCGCGGCTACGTCCCTGCCGAGCGCAACAAGCGCGAGGGCCAGCCGATCGGAGTGATCCCGATCGACGCAATCTTCTCCCCGGTCCAGAAGGCCAACTTCACGGTCGAGAAGACCCGCGTCGGCCAGGCGACCGACTATGACCGCCTGATCCTCGAGGTTTCCAC
>JALZAP010000222.1 GCA_030948245.1 Candidatus Dormiibacterota bacterium
CCTGCCATCGGGCGAAGCGTAGATTGGTCGGGATGGACATCGTGCTCTACGGTCGAGCGGGCGACCCCGACTCGGAGACGATGCGGGACTACTTCGACTCCCGCGGGATCGACTACCGGATGCGCATCATCGACGTCGACCGTGATGCGCGCCGGGAGTGGGAAGACCTCGACGGCCAGGTGACTCCCGTGATCACGATCGACCGGACCCAGATCGTCCGCGGTCTCGACCGCACGCGGCTCGAGAACTTCATCGGCTGGGTGGGCTGCTAGCAGCTAGCTAAACTCCGAGCGTGAACTCACGCTCGCGGGTCGAGGCGGCTCTCCAGGGAGCCCGGGTCGATCGACCGCCGGCCGCCGCCTGGGGCCACACCTACCGCGAGGAATGGTCGCCTGAAGCACTCGCCAAGGTCACCGTCCAGCGAGCCCGGCGCTACGGCTGGGACTTCGTCAAGTTCCAACCCCGCGCCTCGTCCTTCGCGGAGGCCTTCGGAGCCCGCTACCAGGGCGCCGGTCATTCCCTCCGAGCGCCGAAGGAGCTCGAGCATCCGATTCACAGGTTCCAGGACTGGCCGAGCCTGAAACCCGCCGATGCCGCCGCGCCGTCGCTGGCCGAGCAGGTGGAGGGGCTTCGCCTCACAGTGGCCGAGCTGGGGCCGGACATCCCCGTTCTGCAGACCGTGTTCTCACCGATAACGGTCGCCGGCTACCTGGTCGGCAAGGACAAGCGGCGAGCGGTCCGCGATCTGCGCCGCAACCCGGAGGCGGTGCTCCCGGCGCTGGAGCGGATCGCCGAAGCGATGATCGACTTCTCGCGGCGCTCGGTCGAAGCCGGCGCGGCGGGCATCTTCTACGCCGTCTCGGGCTACGCCAGCGCAGGGATGACGACCGCCGATGAGTACGAGCGCTGGCTCTTCCCGCTCGACGAGCGGGTCCTCAAGGCGCTGCCGAAGGCGGCCTGGTTCAACGTCCTCCATCTCTGCCGTGGCCGGCTTCACTTCGACATCGCCCGCCGGCTGCCGGTCCAGGCGGTCAGCTGGTCGATCGCCGACGAAGGTAATCCATCCCTGGCCCAGGGCCGCAAGCTCTCCGGCAAGGCCGTGATGGGCGGCCTCGGGCAGCGCACGACGCTCTACCGGGGAACGCCGGAAGAGGTCGTCAGCGAAGCCCGGGAGGCCCTCCACGACACCGGCGGCGAGCGCTTCCTGCTCGCGCCGGGATGCTCGGTGCCGCCCGGGGCGCGGACCGAGAACCTGGTCGCGATGATGAAAGCGGTCGCCGCGTGAATACCGTCGTGGGCCTGGCCGAGATCGTGCTCTGGACCCACGACATGGAGCGCTCTCTCGCTTTCTACGGCGACCTCTTCGGGCTCGAGGTGATCTCCAGGCCGGAGGTGCCGGCGCGGTTCTTGAGCACCGGCGAGCTCTCCGGCGGGGTGCCTGGCATGATCGTCCTCTCACCCCATCCCGACGGCGCCGCGGGTATGTTCCCGGCGGCCAAGCGGGAGCGGGTGCTCCACCACCTCGCCTTCAAGGTCGCCGCCGATCGCTACGAGGAGCTCCGCGAGCGCTGTGCCGCGGCCGGGCTCGAGGTGCGGACCGGCATCCACCCTGTGCTGCCCGGCGTGCGGACCTTCTACGTAGACGACCCGGAGGGGAACGAGGTCGAGGTCATCGCCCCCGCCCCGTGAGCGCCCGGCTGGTCTCCATCCAGGTGGGGAAGCCGCGCTTCCACGGGCCCGATGTCGGGCTAGCCGAGCCGCTCGACCACCGCTGGCACAGCGCCTTCATCAAGGAACCGGTGGCCGGCCCGGTGCTGCTCACGGCGACCAACCTGACCGGTGATCGGCAGGCCGACCCGCGCGTTCACGGCGGGCCAGAGATGGCCGTCCTCGCCTACTCGGCCGACCACTACCCGATGTGGCGGGAGGAGCTCGGTATCGCCGAGATTGGCCCCGGCGGCTTCGCCGAGAACTTCACCATCAGTGGCCAGGACGAGCTGACGGTGAACATCGGGGACGTCTATCGGGTGGGCGAGGCGACCGTCCAGGTGAGCCAGCCGCGCGGCCCCTGCTACAAGATCTCCTACCGCTGGAAGCGGCCCGACCTGCTCAAGCGCTGCGAGTCGAACGGCCGCCACGGCTGGTACCTTCGCGTCCTCGAAGAGGGTCTCGTCGAGGCCGGCCAGCCCTACGACCTGCTCGAGCGGCCGAACCCGGAATGGAGCGTGCGGCGCGCCGCCGACGTCTACCGGGCCCGGCGCCGCCGGGCGGCCGAGGCGGCCGACCTCGCCCGCATCGCGGGCTACGCCAGCCACCCGGCCGAGCGCATCCTCTCCGGGCGTTAGCCGCGCCCCTGCTGCCGGCGCCGGAGGTTCATCTCGTTGCCCGCCACGCCCTCGATCAGCCCCCGGTTGACGGCCACCCTGAGCAGGAAGCAGACCCACATCCGGAACGGCGAATAGACATCAGTCAGTCCGCGGATCTGGTCGGCTGACAGGTCGTCGCCGGCTCCGTGGAGCTGGCCGAGCGCTGCGATCGAGACCGGCTCGTCCGGAAAGACGTCCTGGATGCCGCAGCCGCGCAGGTAGATCCCTGACGCCCAGAAGGGTCCGATCCCGGGGATGACCCGTACCGAAGCGGGGCCGGCGTCGTCACCCAGCGCACGCAGCCTGGCGCAATCGAGGAGCCCGTCCAGTGCCGCGCGCGCGACACCGTGGAGGCGGTCGACCTTTTCGGGCGCGAGCCCGGGCACCGCCTTCACCTCGAGCAGTCGCTCGGGGCTTGGAAAGCAGCGCACCTCGACGCCGCCCAGGGTGAGCGGGTGGCCGTGCTCGGCGATCAGGCGGCCCTTGATCGCGGCGGCCTGCCTCATGCTTATCCGCTGCGAGGTGACCGCCCAGGCCGCCGTCTCGTAGGGCGAGGTGAAGCAGACCGGGCGGAGCCCAGGCAGCGCCACCATCAGCCCGCCGACCTTCGGCTCGCGCCGGCCGATCTCCGGGTAGGCGGTCCCGTCGACGTCGAGCGAGAAGACCCGTGCCACCTGGCGCTCGACCGCGCCGATGTCGTCCGTCCCGGCGACCTCGCCGCGGAGCGCGCCGTCCTCGAAGCGGAGGTCTACGCCGACCGGTTCGAAGGTTCCGTCGAGGAGGAAGGTCATTCGCACCGCTCCCGCCTCCTGCCAGTTGTGGCGGACCGGGCCGAAGTTGCGGCCGACGTCGTTGGCGGCGTCCCAGGAAAAGGGCCCGTGGGGCTTGATCGCGATCTCGGTTTGAACCATCTCGCCTGACTCCTGTCTTTTCTTTCCCGTTGAGGTTGACAGCCCCATGATCGGCCGCTATACCTGACAGGTAGCGTCATGTTTTATCGCCGATCTTCATTCCCGTGAAGTCCGACCGCCTGCTTTCCCTCCTGCTCCTGCTCCAGGGCCACGGCCGGCTCAGCGCGCGCCGGCTGGCTGAGCGGCTGGAGGTGACCGAGAGGACCATCCACCGCGACGTCGAGTCGCTCAGTGCCGCGGGCGTGCCGGTCTACGCCGAGCGCGGCCGCAACGGGGGTATCGCGCTCCTGCCCGGCTACCGGACCGAGGTCGGCGGCCTCAGCGCGGGTGAGGCGCGGGCCTTGTTCATCTTCGCGGGCCGCGGTTCGGCCGCCGCCGACCTCGGCCTCGAGGCGGAGCTCCGGGGCGCGCTCCGAAAGCTGCTCGCGGCACTGCCGGCACCCGCCCGGCCCGAAGCCGAGGAGGCGCAGCAGCGGGTCGTCGTGGACCCTCGGGGCTGGCTCCGGCCGAGCGAGCCGCTGCCCTGGCTCGGGGTGATCCAGGAGGCGGTCTGGGCCGGCCGGAGGCTGCGAATCGCCTACCGTCGGTCTGGCGCCCAGTCCGCCGGGGAGCGGGAGGTCGACACCTACGGCCTGGTCAGCAAGGCCGGGACCTGGTACCTGATCGCCGCCGACCGGGGAGAGCCTCGGCTCTACCGGGTGT